>JAQYVO010000031.1 GCA_030145425.1 Chromatiales bacterium
GGATCGCAGGGCTTGATCCATTTGCAGCCGATCTGCCGGGCCAGCGCCTTGGCGGACACTTCGAGGTCGCCGTGCATCAGGACGATCATCGGCCTTGCCGCCTCGTCCTCCATGACCAGGGTCTTTATCACCCTGTTCTCACTGACGCCCGCCTCCCGCGCAAAAACGGCGGTGCCGCCTTTTTCCTCGTAAGGATAGGGGTGCTCTTCAAACGGAACCCGTTCACTGCGCAGCACTCTGACGGCCGGCGTCACGGGCGTTTTGTGTCGGGTCAACTGTGGCCTCCTCCGGGAGGATATATTTCCGCTGCCTGCGATCCGGCGATATGATAAACCAACGCGATGAGGAATGGTTACGAGGGGCATGCAATGCGAAGACTTTACCTGCTTATTCCGGAAGTGGAGATTTGCCGTACCCTGGTGGGGGAACTGAAGGATGCAGGTATATCCGAGAGGCATGTACACGTACTCGCCAGTTTGAGGAAACGGCTCGAAGGTCTGCCCGAGGCCACTGTCTGGCAGAAGACGGAGTTGGCGCATGGAATCTGGATAGGCGCGGCGCTTGGGGCCGTTGCCGGTTTCATGGCGGGGCTGCTCGGTATGTATTTCCCGCCGCCGGGACTGGTGCTTGGCTGGGGCGTGGTGCTGGCCAGCAGTCTTGCCGGGATTACTTTCGGGGCCTTCGTCAGCGCAATGATGAAACTGCATGAACACAACCACAAGCTGGACCGTTATCATGTTGAAATAGAGCGGGGTAAAATACTGATGATGGTCGATGTCCCCCGCACCCGGGTTTACAGCATCAAGAAAATGATCCTCGAACACCATGCCGATGCCCGGATCCGCGTGGGGGAAACTGCTTAGGGCCTGTTTATCCGTGGAAAGGCTTCCGGTCCACGAGATAGCAAAGTCCCTGGGCAGAACCCTGGAACGCTCGGGGCGCGCCGTGCTGTCCGCGCCGCCGGGTTCGGGTAAGACCACGGTTCTGCCCCTGGAACTGATTGAAGAACCCTGGCTGACAGGCGGCATCCTGATGCTGGAGCCCAGGCGCCTGGCTGCCAGGGCGGCAGCATCACGCATGGCCTGGCTGTGCGGCGAGGCGGTAGGGAAACGCATCGGCTACCAGGTGCGCCTGGAGCGGCGCACATCCAGAGAGACCCGGATAGAGGTCGTCACGGAGGGCATTCTGACCCGCCGGCTGCAGCGCGATCCCGAGCTGAAGGGTGTGGGCCTGGTCATCTTCGACGAATTCCATGAGCGCAGCCTGCAGGCGGATCTGGCACTCGCCCTTTGTCTCGATGTGGCTGACGGGCTTCGGGACGATCTGCGCCTGCTGGTGATGTCCGCCACGCTGGATACAACGGCCGTGGCGAAAATGCTGGGGGGGGCGCCGGTGATCACCACGGAAGGGCGCAGTCACCCCGTCACTCTTCACTATCTCGAAAGGGATCCCCGGGACAGGGATGTTCCCCGCATGGTGAGCGCGGGGGTGCTTCGTGCGCTGGCCCGGGAATCGGGTGACATCCTGATTTTTCTGCCGGGGGTCGGTGAGATCCATGCCGTGGAGCACCTGCTGAATCAGCGGCTGGAACCCGATATCCTGGTCTGTCCCCTGTACGGCAATCTCGATTCCGGAGCCCAGGATCGCGCCATACTTCCCGATCCCGAAGGCCGGCGCCGGGTGGTTCTGGCCACCTCCATCGCAGAAACCAGCCTTACCATAGAGGGCGTGGGATGCGTGGTGGACAGCGGCCTTTCGCGCCTTCCTGTATTCGATCCGAATACGGGTCTGACGCGCCTGAAAACGGTCAGGGTCTCGACTGCATCCGCTGAACAGCGCAGCGGGCGTGCCGGCCGCCTGGGCCCGGGGGCGTGCCACCGGCTCTGGACCCGCGCAACCCAGGCAGGTCTACGGGCGCACAGCCCACCGGAAATTCTCGATGCGGACCTCTCTTCACTGGCACTGGAACTGGCGCTTTGGGGCGTAAGTGAAGCCGCGCAGCTGCGTTGGCTGTCGCCGCCGCCCGCCGGTGCTTTTGCCCAGGCCAGCGGGTTGTTGCAGTCGCTGGGGGCACTCGATGGGTCGGGGCTGATCACGTCAGCAGGACGACGGATGGCGGCCATTCCGGTGCATCCCAGGCTCGCCCATATGATGGATGGGGCGCGGGTCTCCGGTCAGCTTGAACTGGCGGCGGATCTTGCGGCCCTGATCACCGAGCGGGACATACTTCGCAAGGTTCAGGGAGAGACCCTTCCGGTGGACATTGAAGATCGTCTGGTCTTGATGAGCCGGTGGCGGCGCGATGGAGACCGGGGCATTAAGGGGGGCGGTGCAAGCCCGTCGGCCTGCGCCAGGCTGGATCGAATCAGCCGCCAGCTTCGGGGCAGCTTTGACCGGGTGAAGGGGGCGTCTGGCGAGGGGATGAGCATCGGCGCCCTGCTGGCCCAGGCCTATCCCGACCGTGTCGCCCAACGCCGCGGCACGGATACCCGGGCCTATCTCATGTCATCGGGCCGGGGGGTGCGGCTTCCCCCGGGGGATCTGCTGGCCGGCAGGGAGTACCTGGTGGCGGCGAGCCTGGATGCCGGGGCAAAGGAGGGCCGGGTTTTCCTGGCGTCTTCCATTGATGTGGAGCAAATCCGACGCTTTCTGGGGTCGCGTATCGAGACGGCACCTGTGATAGCGTGGGAATCCGATTCACACTCTGTCGTCACCAGAGAGGAAGAGCGCCTGGGTGCCTTGGTGCTCGCATCCAGGCCCCTGACCAAGCCTGACCCGGAGTTGGTATGCCGGGCCATGATGGATGGCATCAGGGCTCTGGGGCTCGGAGTGCTTCCCTGGGGCGAAGAGGTGGAGGCATGGCGCGCCAGACTGCTGTCCGTGCGTCACTGGCAGCCCGGTTCTGATTGGCCCGATCTGTCGAATGCGGGGCTGTTGGAGGATCTGGACGACTGGTTGTCCCCATGGGTTGAAGGTATGACACGCAGGGATCATCTGAAACGGCTGAAGCTCATGGACATACTGCAGAACCGGCTGAGCTGGGATCAGAGGAAACGCCTGGATCAGTTGGCGCCGACCCATATTCAGGTGCCAAGCGGATCCCGCAAGCGCCTCGGCTATCAACCCGGCAGTTCCCCGGTGCTCAAGGTGAAACTCCAGGAGATGTTCGGTCTTACGGACACACCCACCGTGTGCAGCGGCCAGGTTCCCGTGACGCTGCATCTGCTGTCTCCGGCCCAGCGACCGGTGCAGGTAACCCAGGATCTCCGGGGATTCTGGGAGCACACCTATCACCAGGTGAGAAAGGAGCTGAAAGGCAGATACCCGAAGCACTACTGGCCCGAAGATCCCTGGGCCGCCGAGGCGACGTCCCGCCTCAGACCTGATCGAATCAGGTGACAGAAAGCTATTAAATTTCCACCATCGTCAACGGACGGGACGAGGTGTGATCAACAAAATTAAGGTGACGCGCGGTTCCGGCTGGTTCGGATCTGCCCCCGAAGTATTGCCTTGGGGAATGATTCGTGGGTTCTCGAATCATAACGCCTGTTGGGGATGGAGGCAGTCAGAACAATAAACAGAGTGCTTGAACTCTGGTGTGGCTTGGGGCGCCTGGTGCGCCGAATCCGTGTATAGAAATCTTCGAGATTGGAGCTGAAAAATGATTGGGAAAAATGATTACGAGGTAGTTGAAACAGACTGCCAGTATATGGATCTGGTCTTCGAGCCGGGTCATCAGTTGGTTTGGGCCAGGTTCAAATACCCCGGGCTGCCCTGCATGAGCAAAGGGCTGCTCGAGGATGTGGCCAGGGCACAGGAGGTTATCGAGCGACAGGCCAGGATGGGTCGCCAACAAGGCGACCCGTCAAGACTCATGTACCAGGTACTCTGTTCAGAGATGCCGGGGGTGTTCAACCTCGGTGGTGACCTGGCCTGTTTTATGGGGTTGATTCGCACCGGTGACCGGGATGCGCTGGCCGAATACGCGATCTCATGCATCGATATCCTTTACCGGTCCGCAGTCAGTTACGATCTGCCGTTTACCACGATTGCACTGGTGCAGGGGGAGGCCCTGGGAGGCGGTTTCGAGGCCGCCCTGTCGGCCAACACGCTGATAGCGGAGAAGGGGGCCAGGTTCGGCTTTCCCGAGACGGTTTTCGGGCTCTTCCCTGGTATGGGTGCATTCAGCTTCCTGGCACGCCGCCTCTCACCCGCCCTGGCCAAGCGCATCATTACCAGCGGCAGGGTTTATACCGCCGAAGAGTTGTACGACATGGGTGTGGTGGACATCCTGGTCGGCGACGGCCGCGGGATAGAAGCTGTGTACGAATATATCCAGCATCGGCGAGGCAGAAATGCGGGTTTCCATGGGCTGGAAAAAATCGTGGACCAGTGCCATCCCCTGCCTTATTCTGAGCTGCGCGACGCAGTGGAAGTCTGGGTCGACACGGCCATGAAACTGTCCGACAGGAACCTGCGGCTGGTGCGCTATCTGCTCAACGCCCAGCAACGGCGTTTCGGGTCCGGGGGGCTTGAGATAAGCCGGGCTAGGGCTGTTTGATGGTCAGGTGGCTGGCGGGCCCATAGGTAATCGGCCGCTCGAATACCTCTGCCAGCTCCATCCTGGCCTCCTCCAGGGCGGCATCGAGCGCATCGATGTGACGGATATTTTCCGTCTCTGTCAGGGTCACCGCCAGACCCTCAGCCTGGGCCGCCCTGGCATGGAGACGGCGCAGCCCCAGGTTTATCGCAGAGCCTTTCAGGGCGTGAGCGAGCTGTCTGAACTCGATGCTGTCTCTGGAGTTGATCGCTGTTCTCATTCCGGCGATCAGCCGGGTGCCGTCGTGCTCAAGATTCCGCAGCAGCCTGTTCAGAAATTCACCGTCGGGAGCCAGCTCGATGACCTCGCGGACTAACCCGTAATCGAGGATGGGTTCGTTCTCGGCAATCGGGTCAGCCGGTTCTTCCCCGGTGCTGTCCGCCGTTGCGTCCGAGTTCAAAGCGGTAGCGTTGGAAATGGCATCCAGCAGTTTCACCGAGGAGACCGGCTTGGTGAGAAAATATTGGATACCGACGTCCTTACAGGCCCTTCGGGCCTCGCTCGAGGCGTTGGCGGTAACCATGATAAAGGGCGTGGCATCGTCGCCGGGGTGGGCAAATCGATACAACTTGTAGGCCTCGAGCCCCCCAACCTCGGGCATCTGCATGTCGACGATGATCACGTCATAGGATCTGTGCTCCAGGGCCTCCAGAAGTTCCTGGCCGTTGTTCACCAGACGGCTGTGGTGGCCCGCCCGTTCCAGGATGCGGGCGATGACCATCTGATTGATGCTGTTGTCTTCCGCCACCAGAATCTCGAGATGGCGCTGGCCCTGGCGGTGGCGCGTGAAATGCTTGGACAGGTTGATGATGCTGTCATCCTCGTAGCCGGCCTGATGGGATGCGTGCAGGGCATTGAACAACCACGCCTTGTCGAAAGGTTCCTCAATGATGTGCAGCGTGTTGGAGATCCGATCGGTATTCGTGTGGCGGGTTTTGACCGGATCCACGATAAGGATTGTTGTCCGGGGCAATGCCAGATCCCGCTCCAGGGACTCGAGCAGACCAATGGACTCCCGGTCCAGGGTGATCTGATCCAGTATGATCGCTTCGTAGGGCCTGCCGAGGGCATTTTTTTCGGTCAACATGCGCGCGGCATCCCGTATGCCCGGCGCGTCATGATAAGGCACGCCCCAGCCCTGAAGGCTGTGGGATACATCAGTAGTTATCCCGGGATCCTTGCAAATGCGCAGCACCCGGCACTTCTGGACCCGCAGGACCTCTTTTTCACTCATCGGCTCTTCCTGCCGTTCAAATCCGATTTCGAACCAGAAGGTGGTTCCGATATCCGGGGTGCTGTGCAGCCCGATACGCCCGCCCATGAGCTCGACCAGCTGCTTGGCGATGGAGGTCCCCAGTCCGGTTCCGCCATATTGTCGCGTTATGCTGTCATCGCCCTGGGTGAATTTTTTGAAGATTCCGGCCTGCATATCCGGGTGGATGCCGATGCCGGTATCTACGACCTCGAAGCGGATCAGCGACCGTTTATCATCATCTCGAATCAAATGGCAGTGCACGGAGACGTAGCCCTGCCCGGTAAACTTGACTGCATTGCCGATCAGATTTATCAGTATCTGCCTTAGATGGAAGGGATCACCCACCAGCCTGAAAGGGGTATCCAGTCCGATCTGCGAGGTGAGGCGGAGCCGTTTCTGCTCGACCGGCAGGGCAAACAGTCTTACCGCGTTGTTGATAAGGTCGTGCAGGTTGAATTCGGTGCGTTCCAACACCAGTTTTCCCGCCTCTATCTTGGATATGTCCAGAATATCCTCGATCAGCCGCAGGAGCGTCTGACCGGAGGTTGATATGGTGTCTACGTAATCCTGTTCCTCCGCACCCAGGGGGTAGGTTCGCAGAAGATCCGTGGTGCCGATGATGCCGTTCAGGGGCGTACGTATCTCGTGGCTCATCTTGGCCAGAAACTCGCTCTTCGCGTTGCTGGCCTGCTCGGCGCGCTGGCGCTCGGCGTGCAGCCGTCTCGTCAGTGTCGCGGCATAGAGCGGTAAGATAATCAGGGCTGCCAGCAATCCAACGCCCAGACTCATGTTGGACGACCAGAATTCGTTCACCATCAGGGCAATGGCAAATCCCAGGAGTGACAGAACCGCGGACAGGTAGAGGTAGCGTTCCCCATAACGCAGGCCGTTGCCGAAGGTCACCCAAAGAAATCCCCCCCACCAGGGCGCACCCAACTCACCGGTCACCGCCATGGCAATACTGAATCCAGAGATGTCCATGACGATTCCGGATACCCTGCGCAGAACCGAAACACCGGGTCTCAGGATAATGGAAACCAAGAGAACCACGGAAAAAACAAGGAAGCCGCTGACCAGTATCAACCCGAACTGCCAGGTCGGAGAGAGTTCGCCAATGGGGTGCTGTTTGATCAAAAACAGGTAGATGAGAACGGCAATGGCAACCGCAACCCTGATGGATGCCTGCTCGAGTTCCCCGTCCCGACGGCCTCTGTATCGTTCCCGTAAGAAGGCAATAATGATTTTGTTGGAATTCATGGGATAAAGTGCATATCTTTCAGTACAATAGCACTTCGCCATAAACCGTTCCAGATTCGAGACATCACAAAGCGTCCAACTATAAATACCATGAGCCAGAAAATACTTGATGCGGTTGTTGCCGCAGTCGCCAGACAAAAGAACATTTCGCCTTCTAAAATACAGCCTGAAACTTCCCTGGAAGAAATTGGGATTTCGTC
>JAQYVO010000263.1 GCA_030145425.1 Chromatiales bacterium
TACACGGAGCAGGAGCTTCAGCACATACTCTCCTGAGGCCGGGTTTCGGCGGATCCACGCACTGCCCCCAGCGCCTTCCGCGGCAATTGCGATATCCCTCCAAGGGTAACCCCGCCAACTTCATGGTTCCCGATCTTGAAAAAGGGATAGAATGCCCTTTTTGCCCAAGCCCGAAGATTCCATGACCCCCCTGCTGGAAGCCCGAAGACTGGTGAAGCATTACCGTGCGGTCAAGGCGGTGAATGGGGTCAGCTTTTCCATTCCGAAAGGTATCTGCTTCGGCCTTCTGGGTCCAAACGGCGCCGGAAAAACCACCACCGTGGAAATGATCGAAGGCATCCTGCCGCCGACGTCCGGTGAAACACTCTATCTCGGAAGCCCGATCGACGAGCGGTTTCGCAATGATGCAGGCACCATGTTTCAAAGCACGGCATTGCAGGATTATATCCGGGTGGATGAAGCCTTGCGGCTGTTTCAAAGCTTTTACCGACGAACACGCCCCCTCGATGAGCTTATAGAACGCTGTGCCCTGGGTGACTTCCTGGACAGGGATGTTCAACGCCTGTCCGGTGGCCAGCGGCAGCGATTGCTGTTGGCCATTGCACTGGTAAACGATCCGCAGATCCTGTTTCTGGACGAACCCACCACCGGACTGGATCCCCAGTCGCGGCGCAATTTCTGGAAACTGGTTCACGACATCAAGGAGGAGCAGAAAACCCTGGTGCTGACCACTCACTACATGGAAGAGGCCTACGAACTCTGTGATGAGATCGCCATCATGGATCACGGCCATATCATTGCCCAGGGCACGCCGCGGGCGCTTCTCAAGAAACACTTCGACAACGCCGTGATAACCCTACCCGCGAGTCATGTTCCCGACGGCCTCGATCCGCACCCTGATTTGATCCATCGCGGCAACGGACAGGTGGAGATACTCTCCAATGATCTCAACAGGAGCATTCGGCAACTTGTCGACCAGGGGGTCTCCCTGGCGCAACTGCAGGTCCGATCGAGAACCCTGGAAGACCTGTTCCTGGAATTGACGGGCCACGAGCTGAGAGGCTGAAAAACATGGGTCTGGGGCGCTTTTCAACTGTACTGCAAGCCCGCAACAGGGAGTTCCTGCGTGACCGGATGGCGCTTTCCTGGAATATTGTCCTGCCGGTGCTGATCGTGATCGGCTTCGCCTTTGCCTTCACCTCGGACAACAGGGATATCTTCAAGGTGGGCATTCATGGCCAGCAAGACCAAAACGGCGGGTTTCTAGATACCGCGTATATCCAGTTCATACCCGTCTCCCATATTCCAACGGCGGTTACCAAGGTGGAGCGGCACCAGCTGGACATGTTGCTGGACCTGGCCGAGGAGCGCTACTGGATCAACGGGGGATCGGCAAAGGGGTATATCCTCGAAAAATTGCTGACGGCATCCGGGTTGAAGCTGGCCCGGCAGACTGTGAGCGGTGAGGAAATCCGGTATGTGGACTGGCTGATCCCGGGGGTACTGGGCATGAACATCATGTTCAGCTCGCTTTTCGGGGTAGGTTACGTGATTGTGCGCTACCGTAAAAACGGTGTGTTGAAGCGGCTCAAGGCAACACCACTGACCCCCTTCGAGTTTCTGTCGGCGCAGGTGGCCTCACGTCTCTGGATGATCACCCTGGTTACTGCACTGGTGTACGCGGGCACGGACCTTATGGTCGGGTTTCGCATGAACGGCTCTTATATCACCCTGCTCCTGGTGCTCCTGGTCGGGACCCTGAGCATGATCAGCCTGGGACTCATCGTTGCCGCGCGATTTGCCAATGAGGAAGCCGCCAACGGGCTGCTCAATCTGATCAGCTGGCCCATGATGCTCCTCTCAGGGGTCTGGTTCTCCCTCGAGGGTTCGCCCGCGATCGTTCAGCACTTCGCCCTGCTGCTTCCACTAACCCACATCACCGCCGCCGCCAGAGCGGTAATGATAGATGGAGCGGGAATAGTGGAAATCGGCATGCATCTGCTTGTACTGATGCTGATGGCAGTGATCTTCATGACCATCGGAGCGCGCAGTTTCCGGTGGGAGTGACCTAACTGCCGGGCCTGACCAGGCCGCCGAGCCCGATCTTTTCCAGTTCCTCCTGTATAAGCTGTCTCACCTGCCGCGAATCATCCAGCTTCAGGGCCGCCTTCAGGAGCTTACGCGCCTTCTTCCGGCTGATACTGCGGATCACCCATTTTACCCGCAACAGGCTGCCCGCACTCATGCTGAGGCTATCCACACCCATGGCCAGGAGCAGGATCGAAGCCAATGGGTTTCCGGCCATCTCGCCGCAAACACTAACCGGGCGGTTGACCCGATGGGCTTCCTTAACGATGTGCACCAGTGCCTTCAGCACCGAAGGATGCATATCATCGTAGATATCCGCGACCCGGGGGTTGTTCCGATCGACGGCAAGCATGTACTGGGTCAGGTCGTTGGTCCCCACGGAAATGAAATCCACCCGGCTTGCCAGGGCTCCGACCTGGTACACCGCCGCCGGCACCTCCACCATGACGCCGATCAGGGGACTGCTGATCCCATGGCCTTCTTCCAGAAGTTCATCCCGGGCCTGGTTGATCAAACGGATCAACTCATCCACCTCAGTCAGGGTGGTGATCATGGGCAGCATGATGTGCAGGTTGTCGAGCCCGGACGCGGCAAGCAGCATGGCGCGAACCTGGGTCAGAAAAATCTCGGGATGATCCAGCGAGATCCTGATGCCCCGCCAGCCGAGAAAGGGGTTCAACTCAGAGACCGGGAAATAGGGGAGCGGCTTGTCGCCGCCGATATCCAGCGTGCGCAGCACCACCGGCCGGGGCGCGAAGGTTTCCAGAACCTTGCGGTAGTTGAGTACCTGGGCCGCTTCTCCCGGAAACCGGTCCCTGATCATGAAGGGCAGTTCGGTCCGGTATAAACCGACGCCGTCGGACTCGGTGACCCCAAGGGAACCCGTTTCCGAAATCAGGCCCGTATTCAGATACAGACCGATCTGGACGCCGTCGGTGGTCTCTGCGGGCTTGCCCCGCATATCCTCCAACTCCCGGTCGAGTTTGAGATCCTCCTCCACCAGGCGCTCATATTCCATTCGTACCGATGGCTCCGGCGATACATAGATCCGGCCGCGATACCCGTCGAGGATGGCATCCCAGCCGTCCAGGCGCCCTACCGGTAGATCGGTGACGCCCATGACCGCAGGTATCCCTATGCCCCGCGCCAATATGGCCACATGGGACAGACTTGAACCGGTTGCCGATACGATACCGACCAGCTTTTCCTTGGGGACCTGCACCAGATCCACGGCACTCACTTCCTCACCCACCAGGATTGTCTGATCCGGGTACTCGATCTCCGGTGGTGCATCCATTTGCAGACGCATCAGTATGCGACGGCCCAGATCCCTGATATCCGAGGCCCTTTCCCGAAGATAGACATCGTCCATGGCATCGAACACCCTGGCGTGTTCTTCTATGGTGTGATGCAGCGCCGCCTGGACCCATTCACCGTCACGGATCTTTTGGATAGTCTGACCCACCAGGCTGTCGCCGCCCAGCATCAGCAGCAGGGCATCGAAAAGGGCTCGCTCCTCGGCCGGAAGCGTCTGATCCATACGGGATTGAAGCTGTTTCAAGTCATCCTCGACCCGGCTGACGGCATCCTGAAACAGGAGAGCATCCTTCTCCGGATCATCGCTTTTCCGGTCTGGAACGACGTTCAGATCCGACATCCGATAGGCGACAACCAACTTGCCCATGGCAACGCCCGGGGCACTGGGACGGCCTTTGAGAAATCGTCTGGGGGACTCGACCGACGACTGCAGCCGGGTCAGCTCTCCACTGGCCTGGGCATGGATAATCGCCCCGGCCAGCTGGGCAGCCAGGGTAAACAGGAAGCTGACCTCATTGTCGCCGAACTTACGGGGCTTTCGCTGACGCACGACCAGGACACCGAGCACCGTGCGGTTCTGAATGATGGGAACCCCGAGAAAGCCGTGATAAGGCATCTCACCGGACTCCGTAACGAACAGATACTTGGGATGGCTGGGCGCGTCGTCCAGGTTGATCGGTTCGGCCCTTTCGCAAACCAGCCCTATGAGCCCCTTGTGGAAGGGCAGGCTGACCTTTCCCACCGCCTCCTGGCGCAGCCCGTTGGTGGCCCTGAGGACGTGCTCACGGCGTTCGAAATCCGTCAGGTAAACCGAACAGACGTCCACCTCCACCGCCCGCTTCACCCGCCTTACGATCACGCCGAGTGCTTCTCCCAGATCGGGAGAGGCATTAACCTCCTCGACTATCCGGTGCAGAATTTCCAGCATCAGCGGCGATTCTGTCGCAGATAATTGGAATGCGAGCGGCTGGGCGGTCCATCGGGAAAAAGCAGCGGAGCGAACTCTTCCAACGCCCTGGTGTAGACCCTGCGTTTGAAATAAACCACCTCACGCAGCGGATGCCAATACTTGACCCAGCGCCAGCCGTCAAACTCCGGTTTCGACGAGTGTGTGAAGCAGAAATCCGTCTCCTCACACCTCACCTTCAGCATAAACCAGCGCTGTTTCTGCCCTATGCAGAGAGGCTGGCAATGGTGCCGGAGAAAGCGCTTGGGCAGCCGATAGCGAAGCCAGTTCTCGGTAACCCCCATCAGTTCCACCTGGTGCGGCAGGAGTCCCACTTCCTCCTTCAACTCCCTGAACATCGCCTCTTCCGGCGATTCATTGCCCTCGATGCCGCCCTGGGGAAACTGCCAGGCATTCTGCCCCACCCGGCGGCCCCAAAACAGCCGCTGCTCCTGGTTGCAGAGAATGATACCGACGTTGGGCCTGTAACCTTCCGAGTCAATCACAAGGAAAACCCATCATCAAATTTAAAGTTACCTTGATTCTTTCACAATCCCCCCGATCGCGGCAACCCAAACCAATCAAATTGGGACCTGAGTCTAAGGAATAATCTCTCCGAATCAGTATCTTGCAGTCGAGGCGAGTCAACCACCCGTACCGGTAGCGTGCGTTGGGCACAGCGAAACGCGGGGATCGTAGCGGTCAGCTGCTGATAGATAAGCGGAACACCACGAAAACCCAAAAAAATGCGCTAGAATCCACATTTTCCCACAGCATGCGGAGCGCTACCCTTTGCCCCTCGCCATTTTCGACCTCGACAACACCCTGCTTGACGGGGATTCGGACTACCTCTGGGGCCGGTATCTCTCTGAAACCGGCGTTGTGGACGGAGAGGCATACGAACGGGAAAACGACTGCTTTTTCGAGCAATACAAGGCCGGCAACCTGGATATCCATGAGTTCCTGCGGTTTTCCCTTCGCCCCCTCAAGGAACACCCCACGGAAGAACTGCTCGCCTGGCGTGATCAGTTTATGCGCCGGAAGATAGACCCCATAATCCTTCCCCGGGCAGTTGAATTGGTGGAAAAGCACAGGCAATCAGGCCACACACTGCTGATAATCACGGCGACCAACACCTTTGTAACGGAGCCCATTGCCAGACGCTTCGGCATCGAAAACCTCATAGCCACGGAACCGGAAATGCTGCAAGGCCGCTATACCGGCGAGGTCGCGGGCATACCCAGTTTCCAGGGCGGCAAGGTGGAAAGGCTTCGGCAGTGGCTTGAGGATAAGGATGATGACCTCGCCGGCAGCGCCTTCTACAGCGATTCCCACAACGACATCGCGCTCATGGAGGAGGTGGATCAACCGGTTGCGGTCGATCCCGACGAACAGCTCGCGAAAATCTCTACTGCCCGTGGCTGGCCCATTATAAGCCTGCGCGACTGATTGACTTGGTATATCCTTTTACTGAAGTGGTCGCAAATCTTCGGGTCTGAACATGAACATCAAACCCTTCTTCCCCGTATTCATCGTGCTGGTGGTGACAGTCATCTACGCCTATTACGCCATGGAGGAGAAACCGGAGAAGGCGATGACTGCCACGCCCAAGCAGTACATCAAGATGGTGGAGGAGAAAAAGGCGGAGCGGTTGAAGAAACGGGATATGGCAGACACGGAAGACACAGCAACCAGCCACTGACAGCGCATTTGACTCACATCCGGGTCCGGATGGCGAGTACCATCTGGTTGCGCAGTGCCTTGAGGAGATTGAGACGCTCACCCCGCAGATTCATCCCTTTCGGCAGAGGATGGTCCGCATAGATGAGCCCCAAGGGTTTTTGATTGACCACCAGCGGAAACAGAATAAAAGAACCCGTGCTGGATATCTTTTTATACCAGCCGGGGATATCCCCCACTATCCTTGGATCCTTGGTATCCGAGATGTGCAGATCCACACCGTTTTTCAGGGCCGCATGAAACACATCCCGGCTATAGGAGATTGGGAATCGGAAATACTGGAGGAAATCCTCAATTCCCGCCCCGAAGCCAAGCTTGGCCATGTACTGCCTGCGGCCGCCATCCTTCAGACAAAAAACCACTCTGTGGAACGCCATCGCACGGTAGATGGTTTCCGTCACGACATTGAACAGCTGGATCAGGTTGACGTCATCTTCAAGCAGCATGGCCGTCACCTCCTGGATCCCGTTGGTGAGGATGGCCTCGGCATCGGGAGATGGCGTGGCAGTCTCCAGATTGGCAGGTTCAGGTGGCCTGGCCGGTTCGGATTCGGGCTCCAGGGCAAGCGTCTTCGTAAGATCGTCATGCGAAGGAGCAGCGCCCGGTTCCTCTCCGCTGGGCGGCACAATGGTCAGGCTCTGTAGGAAGGGAGATATTTTTCCGCCACCGGACAGACCCCCTCCCAGCTCTTTGAATTCCTCGCGCGCCTGAGTGAGCATCTTGTCGAAGCGGCGGTCGCTGATCGCCAGACTGCTGCGGTAGCGTTTCAACAGATGCTTGATCGGTGGGGGCTTATCGGGATCAGCCTCACCGATGAGCTGGGCCGCTTCGTTGGCAAAACCGGCAATCAACCGCAATTTCACGTTTTTGTTCTTCAGTTTCCCCGGGGATGCAGGGTCTACCCTGACCATACCGTCGGTGATCTCGCAGGGAAAATTCCAATGCTTGGCGATGGCTATTCCAACCTCCTCAAAGGTGATGCCGAGCACCCTAGCCTGTGCCTGCTCGCGATCCATACCTTCCTGTCTGACCAGCCGAGAAATCTCCTCGCTCTCATCGTTCAGATAATAGGTCACCAGGATCTCGCCCAGGTTATGCAGCATGCCGCAGAGAAACCCCTCTTCGACATCCTCCATCACGGCATCTTCGGCCGCCTGCCTGGCCAGTGTGGCACTGAACACAGCCGCGGCGATCTCGTCTTTTAGCTTGCCCGCCTGCGTCTTGTTGTGCAGATGCTCGAAAAAGATCAGGGAGGAGGCGATAGAGCGGATGGTCTTGATCCCCAGCACCACGATGGCTCGGCTCACGGTGCCGATCTTGCCGGCGAAACGGCTGTAATAGGCGGAGTTGACCACCCTGAGGATCTTGTTGGTGAGTGCGAAATCCTTGATGATGACACTCGCCACCTGGTTAATATCCTCTCCGTCCGAGGCTGCAAGCCGATTGAGCGTACGTATGGACTCGGATAGCACCGGAAAATCACTCTTGTGCTGCATTCGGCGCAACAGAAACTCCACTGTCCCCTGGGAAACGCCACCCAGGTCCTCCTGGCCCTCCACCGATTCCCGGTATTCGAGCAGGGCATTGGAGAAGTCCCCCGCATCCCTGAAACGGGCGGTTGGGGCTTTTTCCAGTGCCTTCAGTACTATTGCGTCCAATCGCTGACTGATGTCGGCCTGAAGCTTGGAAGGCGCGGCCGTGGGCGCATTGCGGATGTTTTGAAGAAGGGTGGCCGTATCCTTGCCTTCGAACGCATAGCGCCCGGTGAGCATTTCAAACAGTATCGTTCCCAACGCGAACACATCCCCCTGGGCACCAATCTCCCCTCCGCTAATGTATTCAGGCGCCATGTAACGGGGCGTGCCGATCCTTGACCCATCGTCTGTCCCGATTCCCCTGCCGATGCTGGCGATGCCGAAATCCATGATCTTGGGCATGCCATCCGGGGTGAGGATGATATTCGAGGGTTTCAGGTCCCGATGGACGATACCCTGACGGTGAACCCGATCCAGGCCGGAGAGCAGACCGGCAAGCACATCGAGGCTCTTGCGAACATCCATGGGGGATCCCGCCAGACTTTCGGACAGCAGCTCGCCTTCGACATACTCGAACACGAGATAGGGCCGCCCCGACTCCTTGCCAACATCAAAAATGGAAACGATGTTGGGATGAATGATCCGGCTGATGGCACGCGATTCCCGAAGAAAATCCTGCTCCAGCGCACCCGAACCGTTCAGCGCACGATCAAGATGCTTGATAGCCACCTGACGCTGCAGTTTCGGATCGACACAGAGGTAGACGGTTCCCTGATTTCCGGAGCCGAGTTTTCTGGTGACCTGGAAGCGCCCTAGGCTCTGCATCCCGCTGAGTCTCCTCCTGGAAACTTGTTATCTGTCCCATTCTTAACGACCATCAGGGGGAAAACTTTCCCTCCGGGCAGTGCAAGACTCTGGATTTCCGGGAATCACAGATTAACCACGGGCGAATTCAAGGGTCGGTCTGAAATAAACAGGGCTGTCGTTGGATGGGCTGCAAGGGAAAAACTTAAAAATAAGTGGATTGATGCTTTTTCGGTACGTACCCTGTACCGATTCCATCTGGACAGCTTTTAGACCATTCAAGCTTTGTAACCGGAGCCCTCATGGACCTCGCGACCAACTATCTGGGAATGACCCTGAAAAACCCGCTGGTGCCTTCCGCATCCCCCCTCAGTCGCAGCATGGAAATGGCCCGCCTGATGGAGGATTCCGGTGCAGGCGCCATTATCATGCACTCCCTTTTCGAAGAAGCAGTTACCAGGGAGAACGCGGCCATGGAACGGTTTCTTCATGGGGCGGATGGGGGAACGCAGGACCCGGATGACGATTTCGGCAAAGCCATGGATTTTCCGGGAGAACTGGACCGCTATCTCGAACAGGTTGCTGCCCTCAAGGCCACCCTCGAGATTCCGGTCATCGCAAGTCTCAACTGTGTCAGGGGCGGCGGTTGGCTGAACCACGCAACCGAGATAGCGGATGCCGGGGCAGACGCACTGGAACTGAATATCTACTTCCTTGCGGGGGACATCGGCGAACCGGGGGCCAAGGTCGAACAACGCTACGTCGATCTGTTGAGAGAATTGAAGAAACGCGTCGGCATCCCCGTCAACATGAAGCTCACGCCATCGTTCAGTTCCGTGGGAAACATGGTTAAACAGCTCGAGGCCGCGGGCGCCAGCGGCGTTTCACTTTTCAACCGCTACTACCAGCCCGATATCGATATAGACAAGCTGCGGATGTCAACGCATCTGCGCCCCTCTTCATCCGGAGAAGTGCTGCTGCCCATGATGTGGATGGCGCTGCTCTATGGGCGTACCAACCTGTCCCTGGGAGCCACAAGCGGCGTACACGAGGTGGAAGACGTGATCAAGCTACTGCTGGCTGGGGCGGATGTGGTGCATCTGTGCAGCCTGCTCATGGAAAAAGGCCCACAGCAGCTTAAACTGCTACTTGGAGGTCTGGAGCAATGGATGAAACGCCAGGACTTCGAGTCCATATCGGACGTCAGAGGCAGGCTGAGTCA
>JAQYVO010000266.1 GCA_030145425.1 Chromatiales bacterium
ACCCGCCCGCCATTGTGTATCGTCCGGGCAAGTCCGGATGAACTGGAACTGCACGAGGCCCGCCTGGATGCCATCGATAAATCCAGTGGGGGGAATTGCGTGTGGAAAAGACCCGGACCGGGGCCGGGACTAGATTGATGGCTTGGGCAGGTCAGGTGAACAGACGCTGATTGTCGCCGCGATCCTCGCCCTGAACGACGCAGCGAAGACGTTCGATATCCAACAGCTGGATATGTTTTCGTTCCACCTTCAGCAGTTTTTCATCCTGGAAGCGGGTAAAAAGTCGACTGATGGTTTCCACCGCGAGTCCGAGATAATTTCCGATCTCGTGGCGGGACATGCTCAGATGAAAATCCGAAGGGGAGAAACCACGGCGCTTGAAGCGCTCGGAAAGACTTAACAGAAAAGCAGCCAGGCGCTCCTCGGCATTCTTTTTGCCAAGCAGTGTAAGCATGTTTTCATCCTGACTGATCTCACGGCTCAACAACCTGTACATCTGATGCTGAAGACTTGGAATAGTTGTACTGAGATCTTCAAGTTGATGAAAGGGGACTTCGCAAACCGCCGAAGTTTCGAGGACCCGGGCCGAACAGTGATGCCGCGATTTTTCAATGGCATCCAGGCCGATAAGTTCGCCCGGGAGATGAAATCCCAGAACCTGCTCTCCACCGTCCTCGCTGGGGGCATAGGTCTTAACTGAGCCTGTTTTAACGATATAGAGGCACTGAAACTTATCGCCTTCCCGAAAAAGGTAATCGCCGCGATGCAGCGGCCGATTCCGTTTGACGATCTCGTCGAGTCTGTCCACGTCATTGGGATCGAGCCCCATGGGTAGGCAGAGAGTCGCCAGGCTGCAGCTCTTGCAGGCTATTTTGATTTTCTCGAAAGATATGACTTTACGATCGCTCACTTACACACCCGCCGAGGACCAAAGATAAGTATATTATTGTGCAGTTTAGATTGATCTGGATCAAGTGTTTTTTTGATCTGTATCAACCCTATAGTTATTGCACCCCACTACCGTGAGCGAGCCACCTGTCATCGGTTTTTGAACTTCGAAAAACACCCCGTTTTCCTCCTTATTCCGAATTCCGTATCAGACCTGAATCAGGGTCTCAAAATCTGACTGCGGATAGGGGGCGCAGGTATCGAAAAAACCTGTGTCTATTTCTCTGATACTTTATCTAATCTATTGTTAATATTAATTATTTAAAGTGTAACTTCAGTCTAGGAAGCCTCTCTGAACAATCGTATTCAGATTGAGAAACCATGCTGTTTCTGTTACCGTTCTGCCTGTCCCCAGATTAGGCATTCCGAAATAATAATCCATGACTAAGTATGTATTTATCACGGGTGGTGTTGTCTCTTCCCTGGGCAAGGGTATTGCCGGGGCTTCCCTCGGTGCACTGCTCGAAGCACGGGGCTTGCGGGTTACCCTGATTAAACTCGATCCCTATATTAACGTGGATCCGGGAACCATGAGCCCCTTTCAGCATGGTGAGGTCTATGTAACCGAAGACGGGGCCGAAACGGATCTCGATCTGGGGCACTACGAACGCTTTCTGCGAACCACCATGGGGAAGAACAACAACTTCACCACGGGACAGATATACGAAAGTGTGATCCGAAAGGAGCGTCGCGGAGACTATCTCGGCGGCACCGTGCAGGTCATTCCCCATATCACCAATGAGATCAAGGATAGCGTCCGCCTCGGGGCGGGTGATTCGGATGTGGCGTTGATCGAGATCGGCGGCACCGTCGGTGATATCGAATCGCTTCCCTTTCTGGAGGCAATTCGCCAGATGGGTGTGGAACTGGGCCACCAGAACGCCCTGTTCATGCACCTGACGCTGGTACCCTACATAGCCGCTTCGAAGGAGATAAAAACCAAACCCACCCAGCACTCGGTCAAGGAACTGCGTTCCATCGGCATCCAGCCCGACGTACTCTTGTGCCGCGCAGAGCGGGCCATCCCGGATGCGGAACGAAAAAAGATCGCACTGTTCACCAATGTCCCGGAACAGGCGGTGATATCCGCCATGGATGCAGATACCATCTACCGTATACCCCTGCTGCTGCATGAGCAATTTCTCGACGAGATCGTCGTAAAACAGCTCGGGTTCAATGTTCCCGCCGCAGATCTCTCCCAGTGGCGGGCGGTGCTGGATGGTCTGGAAAACACAGACGGCGAAGTCACCGTCGCCATGGTCGGCAAATACATGCATCTGACGGAAGCCTATAAATCCCTGTCCGAGGCCCTGATACACGCCGGCATCCGCACCCGCACCAGAGTCAGGATCCAGTATCTGGATTCTGAGCAGATAGAACAGGAAGGAACGGATTCTCTTCAGGGGGTTGACGCCATCCTGGTCCCCGGGGGATTTGGAGAGCGCGGTGTCGAGGGAAAGATATCCACGGTCGCCTATGCCCGAAAGCACAATATCCCCTATCTGGGGATCTGTCTGGGGATGCAGGTGGCAGTTATCGAATTTGCCCGCCACCAGGCGGAACTGGCTGGCGCCCAGAGCACCGAGTTCAACCGGGAAACACCTCATCCGGTCATAGCCCTGATCACCGAATGGCTCAACGCTGAGGGGGAACTGGAGACGCGCAGCGAAGATTCCGAAATGGGTGGCACAATGCGCCTCGGTGGCCAGGAATGCCAGCTGGACGAGGGAAGTCTGGCAAAGAAGCTTTATCAGCAGGACGTCATACTCGAAAGGCATCGCCACCGCTACGAGTTCAACAACCAGTACCTCGACGTCCTGCGGGAGGCCGGTCTGCGCTTTTCGGGAACCTCGATGGACGGAAAACTGGTCGAGATCGTGGAAATTCCCGACCACCCCTGGTTCGTTGCCTGTCAGTTCCACCCGGAGTTCACCTCCACACCCAGGGATGGCCATCCGCTGTTCTCGGGGTTTATCAGGGCAGCGAGGGATTATCAACGTAACCAGAACCGGGGACTGTAGGCCCGTAAATACCATGAAACTCTGCGGATTCGAGGTGGGCTCCGACAAGCCGCTGTTTCTGATTGCCGGACCCTGTGTAGTGGAAAGCGAGCAACTCTCGCTTGATACCGCCGGGAACCTTCGCGAGATAACTGCCAGAATCGGCATACCCTTTATATATAAATCTTCCTTCGACAAGGCAAACCGCTCTTCCGGGGGCAGCTACCGGGGCCCGGGGCTTGAGGATGGGCTGCGAATCCTGGCCAAGGTCAAAGAGCAGATAGGCGTCCCGATTCTGACCGATGTGCACGAGGATACGCCCCTGGATGAAGTGAGCGACGTTGTTGATGTGCTCCAGACACCGGCCTTTCTGTGCCGTCAAACCAATTTCATTCTCGCCGTGTCGAGACAGGGACTGCCGGTCAACCTGAAGAAAGGGCAGTTCCTCGCACCCTGGGATATGAAGAATGTCGTTGAGAAGGCCCGAAGCACGGGGAACGAACAGATCATGGTCTGTGAACGGGGTGTTTCATTCGGTTACAACAATCTGGTTTCGGACATGCGCTCCCTTGCCGCGATGCGCGAAACCGGGGCACCCGTGGTATACGATGCAACCCATTCGGTACAGTTGCCCGGAGGCCAGGGCAGCGTATCCGGCGGGCAGCGTGAGTTCGTCCCGGTTCTCGCGAGGGCTGCCGTGGCGGCCGGCGTCTCCGGACTATTCATGGAGACGCATCCGGACCCGGAGCACGCATTGAGTGACGGCCCAAATTCCTGGCCGCTGCACAGGATAGAGGAACTCCTCGAAACCCTGATGCTCCTGGACCGGACGGTGAAGGCCAGGCCATACGCCGAATCCCAGGTTTGAACAGGTAATGGGAATGTAACGGATCTGGAGTTAGTATTTCCAGACCAAACTCGCCTCCGGACAGCCGGATTGATTGTCGAAGGCGTCTAACTATTTTTGTGAACCCCAGGGTTCGAAACCTAAACTTAGAAAAATGGAGCGAAGATGACCGAAATCGTCGATGTTCGTGGCCGGGAAATCATCGATTCCCGCGGCAATCCCACCGTCGAGGCGGACGTTGTAACTGCAGGTGGTGCGATTGGCCGCGCGGTAGCGCCTTCCGGTGCCTCCACGGGTTCCCGGGAAGCATTGGAACTGCGGGATGGGGACAAGGCGAGGTATCTTGGCAAGGGGGTGCTCACGGCGGTAGGGAACATATCCGGGGAGTTGCGGGATGCCGTGAACGGTATGGATGTCGCCGATCAGGGGGGGATCGATCGTAAAATGATCGAACTCGACGGCACCGAAAACAAGGGGAGGCTGGGTGCCAACGCGATACTGGCGGTATCGCTTGCTGCTGCCCATGCCGCGGCTCAGGAACGTGGTCTGCCGCTTTATCGCTATCTCTCCGACGGTCCTTATCGAATGCCCGTCCCGATGATGAATATCATCAATGGGGGCGCCCACGCCGACAACAATGTGGATATTCAGGAGTTCATGATCCTGCCGGTTGGTGCGAACTCGATCAGAGAGGCCATCCGTTATGGCGCGGAGGTTTTTCATTCCCTCAAGTCAGTACTCAAAGGCAAGGGTTTGAACACGGCCGTCGGAGACGAGGGGGGATTCGCACCGGATCTGCCATCCAACCTGGCTGCGATAGAGGTGATAATCGAGGCGATCGAAAAGGTGGGATTCGGTGTCGGCTCGGACATCTATCTGGGTCTTGATGTCGCCAGCTCGGAGTTTTATCACGACGGCGTCTATGACCTCGCTTCGGAAGGACGTCAGTTCACTGCCGCGGAATTCACTGACTATCTCGCTGGCCTCGTTGACCAGTATCCCATCATCTCCATCGAGGATGGCATGGACGAAAGTGACTGGGAAGGATGGAAACTGCAGACTCAGAAGCTGGGCGCCAGAATACAGCTGGTGGGTGACGACCTGTTCGTGACAAATACGCGTATCCTGGCGAGAGGCATCGAGGAAGGCGTCGCCAATTCGATCCTCATCAAGTTCAACCAGATCGGCACCCTCACCGAGACCCTGGACGCGATCAAGATGGCAAGCGACGCAGGCTATACGGCCGTTATCTCTCATCGGTCGGGAGAGACCGAGGATACCACCATCGCCGACCTCGTGGTGGCCACCAATACCGGCCAGATCAAGACCGGGTCTCTGTCACGCTCGGACCGCATTGCCAAATACAATCAGTTGATGCGCATCGAAGATCAGCTCGGCAAGGATGCCGTATATGCGGGCAAGGGTGCCTTCAAGAGTTTATGACAGATTGATGTCAGACGGGCAGGTTCACAGAGCCAGGGGCCTGTTAACACTATGCGCATCCTAATGGGCATCCTTGTGTTCCTGCTCGTAGTACTGCAATACCGTCTGTGGGTCGGAGAGGGCAGTCTTGCGGAAGTGCACAACCTGCGCCGGGATATCGAAAACCAGAAGGAAAAAATCACGAGACTTCGGGAACGCAATCTTGAACTCCGGGCGGAGGTTGAAAACCTCAAGCATGGACAGGAAGCTATCGAGGAAAGGGCGCGCAGCGGGCTGGGAATGATCCGTGAAAACGAGATCTTTTACCAGGTTATCGAGCCTGAGAAGACCGCCGGGGAATGATAGAAGAGCGGACTTTCTGGGCAGTGGTGCCTGCCGCGGGCGTGGGCCGGCGCATGGGGGGAGACACCCCCAAGCAGTACCTAAGGCTGCGCGGCAAGACTGTGCTCGATCGCACTCTGGAGCATTTTGTCTCCAACCCGAAAATCCGTGGCGTGTACGTTGCCCTTTCCCGACATGACACCTGGTGGTCAGGCTGTGGTTATTCGGATCATCCTGGCGTAACTCGGGTGGATGGCGGCGATGAGCGCGCCCATTCGGTTCTCAATGCATTGCGTGCCCTCGACAAGGTTGGGAGTCCTGATGACTGGGTCCTTGTGCACGACGCGGCACGCCCCTGTCTTCGGCAGGGTGATCTGAACCGGCTGATGGATCATCTTTCCGAACACCCTGTGGGTGGTATTCTGGGCATCCCCCTGCATGACACGGTGAAGCGGACCGATACATCCGGTTGCGTGGTGGATACACTCCCCCGGGAAGAGGTGTGGCGTGCCTTCACACCCCAGATGTTTCATCTCGGGGCATTGCGTCTGGCGCTGGAATCCGCATTCAAGGCAGGTGTCCTGGTGACCGACGAAGCCGCTGCCATGGAAAGGATGGGGAGGGCGCCTGCACTGGTCGAGGGGCATGCCGACAACATAAAAATCACCCGCCCGGAAGACCTGGAACTCGCGGCATTTTATCTCGATCGACAGCAGCGACAGAGTTAACGGCCGACGCAATAACCCTCATAATGCCGGCCCGCCGGAATTTAAGGTACTTCTCATGCGAATTGGACAGGGCTACGACGCACACCGTTTCACACCAGGGCGCAAACTGGTTCTGGGTGGCGTGCAGATTGAGCACGAACTCGGACTTGCGGCCCATTCCGACGGTGACGTGCTGATACATGCCCTGTGCGACGCGTTGCTCGGAGCAGCGGGGCTCGGTGACATAGGCCGCCATTTTCCGGACAGCAGTGAGGCCTTCAGGGGTATCGACAGCCGGATACTGCTGCGACAGGTAACGGAGAAAATCCATGGCCGCAACATGCGGCCCGGCAATGTGGATATCACGATGGTGGCCCAGGCACCCAGGATGTCACCACATATCGAGTCAATGTGTTCGAATATCGCGGCTGATCTGGGCCTCCCCGTGGATCGGATAAATATCAAGGCAACTACCACCGAGGGAATGGGATTTGCGGGTCGGGGGGAGGGGATAGCTGCCTATGCGGTGGCCCTCCTCGAAGAATCCAGGACCTGATAGTCAGTCCGGCGTGAACTATCCAATCGATCCCCAGGACAAGCTGCCGCATGCATATGGCGGCCCCTCCTGCCTGGGTGTGCTGCGCAAGGTTCCCGATGATTTCCGGGTAACGGAGATACCCCTTGTGGAACCCGACGGGCACGGGGAGCATTGTCTGCTGGAAATCGAAAAATGCAACCAAAACACAGAGTCGGTGGCGAAGCTGCTTGCACGTCACGCGTGTGTTCGAAACGCTGATGTGAGTTATGCCGGCATGAAGGATCGCAATGCCGTAACCCGTCAGTGGTTCTCGGTGCGGCTTGCCGGCCGGTCGGAACCGGCTTGGGATGACCTGAATTCTGCTGATCTAAGGATACTGCAGGCGGCGCGTCACAGCCGCAAGCTGCGAGTGGGTGCGTTGAGGGGGAACCGGTTCTGTCTGCGGATACGTGAATTCAGGGATGGACAGGGCAGACTCGAACAGATCATGCAGTCATTACAGGCCGGCGGCATGCCGAACTACTTTGGAGCCCAACGTTTCGGTCGTGAGGGCTCTAATCTTACCGGTGCCGGCGCCCTGTTCGGGGGAGTGCGGGGAAGACTGGACAGAAAACGGCGGGGACTCTACCTGTCTGCGGCCCGCTCCATGCTGTTCAACCGGGTTTTGGGAATTAGGGTGAGTGACGGCACCTGGAACCAGGCGTTTCCCGGGGAGCGGTTGATACTGGATGGCAGTCGAAACAGCTTCGTGCCGGAGATGATCGATCCGGTGATTATGGAGCGTCTTGCGGACATGGATATTCATCCCTCAGGTCCGCTGTGGGGCACCGGGTATCAATCCACGAACACCGAATCCGCCGCCCTGGAACAGCGGGCGCTCCACGGCATGGAAGGCTGGCAGAAAGGTCTGGAAAGATCGGGGCTGAAATATGAACGCCGCGCACTGCGCGCTCCCATCAGAAACCTAACGTGGGGCCTGGAGGGCGACGATCTGTTGCTGGAATTCTCACTGGGGAAAGGCTCTTATGCCACGGTCTTGATGAGGGAGATCATTGCCACTGGATAATCCTCCTACCCGTGTTTCGCAAGCTCAGCACAGGCTACATAATCTGCCAATGGTCGAATGAATTCGACCCTACGTGCCTATCGGACGAGTTGTAGGGCCGAATTTATTCGGCCAATACTGCTACAGCTAAGATACATAGATCTAGTGTTTCAGAGACAACAGAACATAGACCGCTCCCAACCCCCCGTCGAATCTCGGGGCGGAACAGAAAGCCAGAACCTCGTCCCTTTGCTGCAGCCACTGGTTGACCTTCTGTTTGAGGATCGGCTGCCGTTCCTGGGAGCCTTGTCCCTTACCATGGATGATATGTACCACACGTAATTTATGGTAGCGGCAATGGGACAGAAACCGGGCCAGAACAGTACGGGCTTCCGCGACGCGCAGGCCGTGCAGGTCGAGGCTCTCCTGAGGCGGTAGATGGCCGCGTCGAAGATCGTGAAACAGGCGGTTTTGCACCCCGGGACGCATGAACCGGAGCTCTTCGGG
>JAQYVO010000273.1 GCA_030145425.1 Chromatiales bacterium
GACCTCGAACTCGTGTACCCAGCGCAGATGAAAATCGAGTTGGGATCCGGAGGCTGTCTTGTGGCTGTAGGCTATGGCCGGTCCGATCCCGAGTGACCTGCCTTTGTAACCGTCCAGGAGCTCAGTGACAAGACCTGCTTCGTCATCACTCACCTGTTCGATCCAGCCGCCGACCAGGCCGATGCCCCAATGATTCGGAAATCGCTTCATCAGATGAACATCCAGGTTAAAAAGCTCGCCGTTCTGGTAATTCGTGGCCTTGTTTTCAGTGTAGAACTGGAGACCTGCGAGCGCCGAGAACTCGAGCGTTCCGCCGGAAAACAGCCTGGTGTAGCCGACGCTTGGCGTGAAGGTCCAGTTATTAAGCCCGGGGTTGGCGAGCTTCCCGACTTCGTAGTCGGCCGTCGGCGCATAGATATAGAGGGCGAACGACCAGTGTTCCAACTCGCTGACATGGTAGCTGGCGATAATGGGGGCGAAGTAGAGGTCGAACAGGTTGGAAGCGCTGTCACTGACTCTTCGACTCCCTCGGCCAAGCACCGCCTCGGCATCGACATCGACAGCGATATAGGGCAACGTAAACATCGAGGCGAAATTCCAGCGGGGTACTGATGTATCCCAAATATAGACGCCGGTAGCGAGAAACAGGGAGAGATCGACATCGAGGCCGACTGCAAGTTCACCGCCGATCGGGACATCACGCGAGGCGTCGATGCTACCGTTGTAGTAGATATAACCCAGCTGCCAGCTGAAGCCGGGGTCTGGAGGAATGACGCCTGCAAAAGGCGCTACCTGCATGCCGGTGATCGGCCGGCCAAGGCCGCCCTCGACAGCCACCGCCGGAGATGAAGCCAGCAGCACAAGAGAAACCGACAGCAGCAACTGCAATCTTCTCTTCGTCATGAGTGATTTTCGCATTGTATTGCCCTCTATTCGTAAATATCGGAATCCCGGGTGACTCATTCCGCTACTACCTCGTTCCATATCAATGCAGTTGTAGAAATTGTCCACGGCTGTGATTAGCGGAGCACTAGCTAACCCTTCGGTGTATACCAGATAGGGCTCGTATAAGCACGTTCCTGGATACTGGCGGGCACCTCTTCGGGCAGCTTCACGCCGAAGAACTTGGCATCAAAGGTGGTCCAGCGGGGCGTTGGAATTTCCAGCACGCGAACGTAATAGAAAGCCCGTTGTGCGGCATCAAATTCGGGATCCTTCCAGTGTGCGAACAGCATGGGCTCGCCAATCGAGTTGCTGTAGCTGGCTTCCTTGACATTGACGGTGTTGCCGACAGCCTTGCTGCATCGCCCGTCAGCGCCAATCTTCCTGTCATCGGAGCAGGCCGCGTCAAAAATCTTCTCGTGCGCCTTGCCATCTTTGCTGGTCCAGCCCTTGACGACCTGGATGCGGTCTATGTTGGCGCCATCGGGGTCTCGCAGGGCACGTATCATCATGATGGGCGCCTTACCTGCTGGTGCATTCTTCAAGTCGCCGCCCATCGGTACACCGCGGGAATAACCCTGTTTGGCGAAATCCCAGCGATCTACCTCATCTGCCTCGAAGTCCCAGCCCGCGAAGACCCGAACACGCAGGCGGGTGCCTGTAGTGGCAAAAACTTCTTTGCGCTTCATCGAATCCCAGAGGGCTTCACGGGTATTTTCCCGGGCCCACACTGCGGCCAGGCCGGAGGCCGAAGCCGAGACATGGCGGATCGTGTAGTCCCTGCCTTTAGGGTCGGGCAGGTAACCGGTGATCATCTCTTCGAAACGGACCGGCTTCGCGGTGGGCTCTACTGCAGAGATCTTGCCGAAGAAATTGTCTTCGGTGCTGGTAGCGAGGGAAGTGTGGCTATCGGTGCTGCCGAGCATGCCAAATTTGAAGGGGTTGGCTCCCAGTTTCTCTTCATATTGCAGTCCGCGTTTAAATGCTTCTCTGGCGTATTCACGCGGGATCATGCCGGGATCCTTGGCACCGCCGAAGCTGCCCTTATCAAAGGTCTCAAAATCGGCAAACTCATCGTTTGGCGACAGCGAGGGATGGGCTTCACCATCACCCTTCATCTGGGTAACTTCATATAGTGGTTCCCAGCGCATGCGACGCTGAGCGTAGTCACGGTCGAGCGGCTTCTTTTTAGTAAAGGTGACGTCGTCAAACATCAGCCCGTTGGAGAGATTGCCGTTGTGCGCGATTGCAAGCACGCGTCCCCCGGTTTTCTGTTCGAAGTTAGCAAGCCACGTCCAGAGATCTTCCGGATCCTCGGAATCATAAACGGAAAAAGGCACTATTTGATCTGCAAGGTCTTTGCCGCCACGGAAGATGATGTTGCGGTGCAGGTTGCTACCGCCAGGCGTCGAGGTCCATTCATAACCGATAAATGCTGTGAACTCTCCCGGCTGGTTGTGCTTCTCTGCACTGGCGGTGACTCGCTCCCACATGGTTTTAACCAGGGCGCCCTGTTCCGCTAAGGGATCCTTCCGTTTGGTGACAGCATCACCCCATGCCGCATAGGCATCCCCCAACTTACCCGCTTTCACCAGATCGTGAACCTTTTTGCCCCACTCGTTCTTCAGCAGTTCGGGGGTTGATTCAGCGATCATCGGTGATAACCCTAAATTTTCGGCGTGGTCGGCGACCACTAGAAAATCGAGCGGACGCAGCAAGCGGGTCCGAACACCGGTGCTCGAGGTGACAATCTCACCTTTGGCGAAGCGATAAGCCTCCTCCGGCCCAAGCCTGTTTCCAAACATGCCCGCATCGGTAGAATAGGAGGTATGCAGGTGTGTGTCACCAAAGAATACCTTGTCCGGGTAATTGTAGTTCAGATAGGGAGAGTATTCCTTCTCGGCAGGTTTGATCACGCTGGGGTCGTAGGTACCTTTGTTAGGCATACCCATAGTGTTGTATTCCTTCTCGGCAGGTTTGATCACGCTGGGGTCTCCTGTTCCCATGTTCTGCGCGAAGACGGGTAAACCGATGCCCACTGTTGTGACAGAGGTAATGATGAGGGTCTGGAGGTACTTGCTCTTTTTCAACTCTATTTCTCCGATGGATTCAGGTTGGCGTTTGATGTGGATTAGATGACAAAACCCGCTATTTGCGAGTTTTGCAGGAGGTTCAGATGAATTTTGGTAACTACTCACTCCCCCAACTGAGGGCACCCAACCAACATAGCACACCCCAGTTCCTTGCACGAACAATTTTCAATTTGTTCTTGACAACATAGGGCATCGACACTATGCTGTTGATCCAGTATATAAGACGGATCAGCTGCCATGGGCAATTATTTTGGATCAAAGGCGACCTCGGGGTTGTGTCAACCTATTATCGCCATGATGCCACCACACGACACCTACATCGAGACTCATCTCGGTGGTGGTGCGATCATGCGGCGCAAGCCACCCGTGTTGTACAATATCGCCATTGATCTCGATCCAAAGCCGCTTGCCGCATTCGATTGTGATTATCCGGTCGAGAAGGTCCATGGCTGCGCACATCAGTTTCTCTCGACCTATGCATACCATGGGCGCGAACTGGTTTACTGCGATCCACCTTATCTTCACCATACCCGCAGCTCAAATCGTCGCTATCGTTTTGACTATGAGGAGCCGGATCATGTCGAGCTACTGGAACTGCTCAAAGGGTTGCCCTGTTCCGTTATGCTATCCGGCTATCCCTCTTCTCTCTACGATGAAATGTTACCTGACTGGCGTACGATCGAATTGCAGGTGATGAATCAGAGCGGTGTGCGGACCGAGAAGCTCTGGTTCAACTTCACCCCCGACCGGGTACACTGGCCCCGCTACGCAGGCAAGAACTTTACCGACCGGCAGCGCATCAAGCGCAAGGCGGAAAACTGGGGGAAGCGTTATCAGGCACTTCCTCGCGCAGAG
>JAQYVO010000338.1 GCA_030145425.1 Chromatiales bacterium
ATAGCCAGCGCCATGAAATCCCGCGGCGCGATAATCTCCACCTTGCCGGCCCGCACATCCGCCTCGTCAACCACACCGCGTACACCGCCCCAGTGATCACCGTGGGAGTGTGAATAGACCACCGCCTTGACCGGGAACTTACCCAGGTGCTCATCTACCAGCTCCATGGCAGCCCGCGCGTTTTCCTCGGATGTCAGCGGGTCGAAAATAATCCAGCCCGTATCACCTTTGACGAAGGAGATGTTGGCCAGATCGAATCCGCGCACCTGGTAAACACCGTCCATCACCTTGTACAGCCCGAAATTCATATTGAGCTTGCCCTGCCTATGCAGGGAGGGGTGAACGCTGTCGGGCGCTTGATCATTCAGTAAGAACCTGTAGCGGTCTATGTCCCAGGCGACGTTGCCGGCATTGGCCATGATTATCCCGGTCTTGGGCGCCGCAATAAAACCCTTCTCCTCCTCGTCAAAATCTCGGGTATCGGAGAAAGGCAAGGTGGCGCGAGACGCTTCCAGCACCTTTATCGTGTGCTCAGATGGGGGCTTACCCTTGGGGTGGAAGTGTTCAGTCTGTGTCAGCGCGTTTCCGGCACATAGTCCAGACAATATGATGGCAACAGTTGCCTTGGTAAACAGATTCATTCTCTGACTCCTTTCTTTGCTTGTCCAAATAACTCTTGGTGAGGCATCGCTACTACTCTCCCTACTTTTCATCAGTAAAGCGTGTGTCGGGGTCCTGGTCATTCTCTGTTGTCAGAACCTCCCGCACGAAATCTTCGAGTTTCTGCAGCGAGTCAAACCGGGCTGTTCTTCCCGTGGGAATATGCTCGATCCTTCCCCGGTAGATTCCCGCCTGCGGCACGGCTGCGCTGCTCAAGCGCAGCAGGAAATTTCGGCGGGAGGGCAGGTGTTCCTCGTTCAAATGTTTTCTCCTCACACGGGCTCCCGTAGCCCACCAATCCGGATATTGCGACAGCGATTACGATTGGTGTACAGCCAGTGTGGCCAGAATTTCAGCTGGAGTCTTGAAAGAGTTATGAAAGTTCTTTGAATGCGGGCGGAAGTTAGCTGGCACAGTCTGAACATCTACTCACGATACCCCCTGATATTTTTTATACTTTACAATAGCTTATCGCGCTATCATCGGGTCTGTATAGAATTGAGCTATCCTGCATGCTTGAGTCGAGGCTGAACAAACAATCTGACCCGGACCACTTGATCGAGCTTTTCCCCCTGCGCCTCGATCTCAAGGCCGGCCGGATGTGGAAAGGCGAGCAGCCGATCGAATTGCGGCCCAAGCCCTGGAATCTCATGCTGTATATGGCACTGAGGCCGGGTGAATTACTGAGCAAGCAGGAGCTCATGGACGCAGTTTGGCCGAATACCGTCGTCACCGAGTCCAGTCTGAATCAGGCCATCAAGGAATTACGTAAGGCACTGGGCGACGACGCCCGTTCACCGCGCTTCATCGAAACCGTTCACCGGCGGGGGTTTCGCCTGCTGGCCCCGGAGGATTACACCCCACTGGCGCCTGTGGATGAGGATGTCCAGCCTCCAGCGCCACTTTTCGGCCGTTCAACGGAACTCGAAATGCTGGTGAATGCGCTGGAAACGACCCGGGCGGGTCACGCGCAATTTGTGTTTATTACGGGTGAAGCCGGCATCGGAAAAACAACCCTGGTACGGCATTTCCTGGCTAGCCTTGACCAGGCAAGCGAGCTGGCTCTGGGTTGGGGCCAATGCTATGACCTGCACGGCGAAAGTGAAGCCTACCTACCCATTCTCGAAGGTATTGACCGATTAGCCCGGGGCAGCCAGGGGGAGAAGGTGCAAAGGCTGCTCAGCCAGTATGCGCCGAGCTGGCACTCGATGTTTCCCTGGATGCTCAGCCCCGCTCAGGGTACCAAACACCAGCCTTTGGCTTCGACGCCGGCCCGGATGTTGCGCGAATTTTGTGATTTTATCGAAATACTGGCTGAGCAAGTGACTGTACTGCTGTGGCTCGAGGACCTGCACTGGAGTGATGCCGGAACGATCGACCTGTTGGAAACTGTGGCTCGGCGCTCGATGGATTCGCGCCTTTTGCTGCTTGCCAGCTACCGCCCGGTTGACGCCGCG
>JAQYVO010000014.1 GCA_030145425.1 Chromatiales bacterium
CTGACCACGGACGACGAATCCAAACAGCAGTTGGGTGGATCGCCCTCGTCACCCGAGAGCTCGGGACAGGAAGCCTACTGTACCATTCACAGGATGGCCGCCTCACCCGTTAAGAAGGGCGTACTCTGGACCGGCAGCGACGACGGGTTGATACATGTGACTAAGAACGGCGGCAAAACCTGGAAGAACGTCACGCCTCCCGACATGCTTGAGGTTTCGGATGTCTACGAGGTCGAGGCCTCGCCGCACGCCGCCGGCACCGCCTATTTTGCGGTGAGCCGTTATCGTACGGCCAACGACTTCAAGCCCTACCTGTTCAAGACGAGCGACTATGGCAAGACCTGGACGAATCTGAGCAAGAACTTCCCACAGAACGAGATTACCCGCACCATCCGCGAGGACACGGTGCGCAAAGGACTTCTCTTTGTCGGAACCGAGAGAGGGATTTTCACCTCCTATGATGACGGGGCGTCCTGGAAGCGCATGAATCTCAATCTGCCGGCGGTAGCGGTTCATGATATTAAGGTAAAGGATGAGGATCTGGTCATCGCTACCTTCGGACGCAGTTTCTGGATTATGGACGATATCTCTCCGCTGCGCCAGACCAGCGAGGATATTTCCAAGAAAAGCGCTCATCTTTTCAAACCCCGGACCCACACTCGACTCGGTACGACCTGGTGGTCGATGTATGGCGGTGGGGTTGGTGGCGGACAGAAAAATTACTTCGTCCAGAACGGCCGCGCCGGGCATACCTTCATTGAGCTTGGAGTCGTTAATGGCGAACGAAAACGCAAGTTCCTCAATGCCGGTGATGCCCGCCCCAACGGCGCACTCATCTATTATATGCTCGGTGAAGACGCCAAAGACGTAAGTTTGAGCATCCTCGACAGCAAGGACAAGCTGATCAAAACATATAAAGGTGATGCGCTCGGCACCGATGTCGGCTTGAACCGGATGAGCTGGGATATGAACTACCCCGATGCCATCAGCGTACCGGGCAAACCCCCAGCCGGTGTCGTGGTTCAGGCCAAGCCCGGAACCTATAAGGCGAAGCTGACCGTGAACGGTAAATCCCAGGTGCGGAGTTTTGATCTGCACATGAATCCTAACGAAACCTGGACCCAGGCCGATGCCGAGGCGCGATTCAACCTATGGTGGCGGGTCCGCACGATCACCGAGAACGCCAATAAGGTGATCATCGGAGCGCTGGAGATGGGCGAGGAAGCCGGAAAAGATTCCGAGCTCGCCAAGCAGGCGCAGGCCTTCACCGGAAAGCTCCTGCCGATCGGTACAACCCTGTCGGAAATGGCCAACGAGCCGACGAAACTGCTGGCGAAGTTGAGCACTGTTAACTGGATGCTGATCCACAGCGAAGGCCGTCCGCCCCAGTCCGCCTACGAGGTTGTCGACATGCTCGACGCGCAGATCGACGCGGAGATCGCGGCCTGGAATAAAATTGCGGCTAAAGCAGAGAAGAAGTAGCGCCTTCTCGAAATAAATGAATGACGGCGCTACGCATGATGCTGTGCCGTTTGGCTAAATGAGTGGCAATGAGAGCGATAGGAACTTTTTATGGGTTCCCTCGCTCCTATGCCAACAGCATGGAGTGAAATGAAAGCTAAAGTATTAAACAGGAAATTACATCGATGGGCCGCGATTGTTACTGCTTTGCCGGTTCTTGTGGTCATCCTCAGCGGTGTAATTCTCCAGATGAAAAAGGAGTTCGACTGGGTACAACCTCCGACCATGAAGGGGGCGGGAAAGGAGCTTGCTCTCAGCTTCGATCAAATACTGAACACTGCT
>JAQYVO010000069.1 GCA_030145425.1 Chromatiales bacterium
CAGATGTCATCTGATCATGCTTGAATCTGCATCGACCCATGAGCAGAAGCGGCTACCCTATACGCAACGTTCACAACAGGGTGATTTTCAGGTTGGAGTTGAACAGCGGCAAATAGCAGCGGGTCCTGAGTGGTGTATACAAGAGGGAACGTTCGCACAATTAGAAATTTGGTGCATCCCCTATGAACGTTCATGCTCCGTCAGAGCAATGGGGACCACACAGCCTTGCGCACGGCCGGAGCCTGCGCTTATCATAAAATCATTAGATGTATACAAAAACTAAGCTTATTGATTTCCGATGGTTTATGGAGCCAATGTCCTTACAGGGATTGGCGGTTCAGCGAGCCATTTCATTGTAATCTGTTGGGGAAACCACATGGCGTATATCATTTCAGAGCTTCGAAACTCCATCGGAACCATCACGTTCGACCATTTCGTGACACGCAACGCCTTCAGTGAGGGGCTGATTGGTGAGCTAGTCGACGCCTTACACGGGTTTAGGAAGCGCAAGGTGCGCGTCGTGATCTTGCGGGCGGAGCCGGGAGCTAAAGTTTGGTCCGCCGGGCATGATGTGAAGGAGTTGCCTCTATCGGGCCGCGATCCTCTGGCCTATGACGACCCCCTGCGGGTAGTAGTGCGGGAGGTGGTTCAATTTCCGGCACCCGTTATCGCCATGATCGAAGGGGGCGTCTGGGGTGGCGCCTGCGAACTGGCTCTAGCATGCGACCTGCGGATCGCCTCTGAGACTGCGACCTTCGCCATCACCCCTGCCAAGCTCGGCGTTCCCTACAATGCTACCGGCATCCTGACCTGTATGACGGCGGTGAGTCTGGCTACGTTGAAGGAGATGTTCTACACCGCCAAACCGGTCGGCGCCAAGCGGGCGGAGATACTTGGGATGGTAAACCGCGTCCTGCCCGCCGAAGAGTTGGAACCGTTTACCCTCAACATGGCCAGGGATATCGTTAATAACGCACCGCTCTCCATCCAGGTGATCAAGGAGCAGCTGCGTATTTTGGCGGGAGCCCAGACCCTGAGCCCGGAGACCTTCGAGCGTATCCAGGGGCTGCGCCGCAAAGTCTACGACAGTGAAGATTACAAAGAGGGAATCAGCGCCTTCCTGGATAAACGCAAATACACATTCAAAGGGAAATAGACTTCCTCCAGGGGTTCCACCTGCGTTTGACGGCGGGGCGGCCTTCCCCCCCCCCTCGCGCCCTTAGCGTCAGCCGGTGTCCCAGAGAAGAAACCTGCGTTCGCGCCGGTCACAGGTATCGGCTGACCTCGCTCAGGAAGTCCGGTCGGGCCGGTATCTGCCGGAACGGGATGAAGATCGGCAGCGCAATGATCCTGCGGCCGTCCGGGGTGCAGTATTCATCAAGTTCCAGGGTGACGGCTGGGGGCCTGGCGTCGTCCATCGATTTCTTACCCATGCGGTCCATCTTCAGGGTCACGCTGGTCTTGAATAGCAGGTCGGGTGCCGCCTCCAGGGTCTGACAGATCGCCACCAGGTAGTGGTCGAGGGTCAACGGTTTCGATCGGATCCGCTGCAGTTCAGACTCGAGCCGGGCGACTTCGCTCTCCACCTCCTGGACGTCGAATCTCTTTTCGCCTTCCTGGTTCAGGAAGCCGTCGATCCCCCAGTCCGCCGTCTCCATGGCGTGCAGCTTTTTCGCCAGCAGTTTCTGCTGATTCCGGTTTTCACCCTCTTCGGCCCGTACGGCAAGGATATTCCTCAACGCATACTCGATGAAGAAATCGAACACCCGTCTCTTGTCTTTGTCGCGGCTGCCGGATTCGGTGTCCGCCACCCCGGCGAGGCGGCGTTCGGTGAAACTGATCTCCGCCTGGGCCACGTCCCGCCTAACCAGGTCCCCGTCCAGTTCCATACCCAGCACGTTCCGCTCCCTTCGGATCATCAGCAGCAAGGCGTGTACGTTGTCCGGGGCAAGCCCGGCCCGGGTTTCCAGGTGTTTGCCGAACGCCAGGCTCCGGGCCAGAAAGTCGTCGATATGGTCCATCGACACGAAGAACGAGCGAATGCGGTCGTCCTCGCCGAACCGCTGCCTGGAAAGCTCGATCGGGGGGGGCAGCGCATCGACCAGTTCGGTGGTGTAGTTGACCGCACGGATCACCGCCGGTCTGAGCCGCTGGCGATAACCCGACACGGCCCGCAGGCGGGGATCGGTCCCGCCGACGACGCGCTCAGTGGCCCTTTCGATCAACCTGGTGTCAGGACCCCGGTGTCGGTCCGAGGTTCTCCCGAAAATGGATTGAAGCAGGCTGAGCATGGTAACTTCCCGCCGAATCTGAAAAGTCGATCCTCCACGCGCGACTTCGCACCCGGCCTTTCAGGCTGCGCGTTCCCGTCGATATCCACTTACTATCATAGTGGAAAAAACGCGCAGCCGTCGGCTGGGTCCGCCTCGACGCCGCGCTGCACCAGGTTCATCCCGACGCTCGGCGGCTTCGACGCCTCGGTGGCTGGGAGCCCATCCAAGGCGGGCAGGGGAGCAGCCCCGGTCCACGGGAGACGGATGCCCGTGCGGATAAAGGGGCCAGTACCGAATCCCAATTCATCGATTTCGAGTCGTTTAGTGGAGGGGACGTCATCAGTTCTGGCTCTACTATTCAAGGTGTCACCTTCACGCCTACAGTGGAACCTGGTTTGGGACTTGAGTTGGCCGTGGACAACGCTGGTGGAACCTCGGGTGTGAATGTACTCGGCACCACACAGAATAGCGGCGCAACTGTGAGCCAATTTGCACTCGGCGAGAGTATCGATATTTCGTTTTCCCAGGCATCAAGCGCGTTCGGGATTTACATCATTGTCGGTTCCAACTTTGATTTTTTTGCAAATGACGCCACCACTTCCTTTGCAAACGCCTCTCTTTCGAACCCGCTCGGGGACGTTGGTACGATTGTGAACGGCGTTAACGCACTATTCCTGGGCATCGTGGATGATACGACTACCTTCACTTCAGCGGAGATTCAGTTTGGGACTTCCGGTACTTTTGGCGCAGTTCTTTTTGAGCTTGACGATTTAAGATTTACTACACTGTCATCTGAACCTCCTCCTCAGGCGCCTGAACCCACCACTCTCGCGTTAATGGGCCTCGGCCTAGCCGGTATCGGCTACCGGCGGCATCACAGTAAGAATGCTGCGTAATAAGAACTAAAGGCCCTCTCCACGCCCCCGCTATGATTCGCTCTGGTGGGGTTTATTAGATTTCGGTGTAGGTCTGGTTCCGCTGAACAGCGGACATTCATCGGGTGGGCGCTGAACGGCAGCTCTGGGTCGTGAGCCGCCTATTGCAGAGCACAAACTCAATGTCCGCTTTAGAGAAACGCGGGTGAGAAGCAGGAAATATTTCGGTGCTACTCAGCACAACCTCCAAATTTTCAGATAGCCGACATTTGTTTGCCAGATGAGTGCCGTAGGTTACGGCCATCGACGGTCCTTCACTGTGTCCGATGGAACGACAGGCACAACCGGCACATTTTTATGACCAGCACGAATGAAAAATGCATCCGAGTTGATGTTAAATTTCTTATTTGATTGAGACCTCATGATCATATTGGCCGGCCCGTGTCGCAAACTTGGCATCGAAGCGGCCCAATAACTCAGAGAACGACGCTGCTCCATATAGTTTTTCATCGAATGTGGGGTGTAAGCGCTTTACTAATGGCCGAATCGCCGCTTTGAGCACCCAGGGAGTTCCGTTCTTCTTTGATAATTGATTAATAGCTTGTTTAATCATTTGATCGGGAGTGAGTTCTGTAGACAGGTTATCTTGTTCTCTGCCCTCCAAGGACTCGTAATAGGTGAATTCGTTGCAGCTATTTGCCCAATACTTATTGGTCGCGCCCTGACAGCCAATACCTACCACTATTCTTCCAGCTGCCTTGGCCTTCTGCGCTAGCGGGATAAAATCTGAATCACCACCCACTACCACTATGTAATGTATATGGGGAAACCGTAAGATATCCTCTACGGCATCAAGTGACATCTTTATATCCGCGCCATTCTTGGCCGAACTCCCGGGAGGAAACATCTGAATAAGCTCAATGGCGCTGGTTAATAGGCTATCTCGATAGCGGCTATACCATTGCCAATTGCAATAAGCCTTATTTATAACAATGTTCCCAAATGATGCGGCATAGTCAAATACCTTCTGGATGTCGACCAATGGCTCCTGAACGGTGAATCTGTTTTCGCTCTTACTATATGAGCCACTGCCGTGTGTGTTGTTATACAAGCTGGCATGAATATTCTCGAAATCCCAATATACTCCAACAGACTGTTCGTCCACTAAGCCCTCCGTATTTTATAAGCCAACTAAAAATATAACTCACATGTCCTGGAATCTGCTGCGAGGGGAACGATAGCAGTCATTGGGGGCTTTGTCTCCAAGGACAGCAGTGGGTCGCCTGCGGACCATTGCACCGCACAAACTGATAGTCCGCTAACTGGAAGATGGTTCTCTGCGGGGATGGGGGAACGGAATCCATAATTCCACCGGCAAATCTATTTTGCCCAGAATCCAGATACCGGACCAAGGCCGAATGCCTCTCTCCGGCCAAAAGTTCAAATCGGAGAATTGCATTGGGGTGTGTAGTACCGATATAAAGGGGTTATGAGGTGGCGCTGCGCCCCTCACAAAATCAACCAATTGGACCTAAGGAGACGCGGCATGAAACTAAGTTCAAATTCTATAGTTGACGCCCAACCGATCCCGGGCGACCACGCATTTTGTGTGCCAGACCCTGAGAATCATGTGACGCTAGCCGCGAATAGGAATCCCCACCTGGCATGGTCCGATCTCCCCGCAAGCACCCAGTCCTTAGTGCTGATCTGCCACGACCCGGATGTACCCAGTCGAGGAGATGACGTGAATCAGGAGGGGCGCGAGGTGCCCGCGGATCTGCCACGAGTGAATTTCACTCACTGGGTGCTGGTGGATCTGAAACCAGATCGTGATGGCATTTCCGAGGGAGAGTTCTCCTCAGAGGTGACTGCACACGGGAAGACGGGGCCCAAAGGACCGGATGGCACACGGCAGGGCATCAATAACTACACCGACTGGTTCTCGGGTGATGCGGATATGGCCGGTGACTATTACGGTTACGATGGTCCCTGCCCGCCCTGGAACGACTCCATTATCCACCACTATCACTTCACCCTATACGCCCTGGATATCCCACGCTGTCCCGTCGAGGGGCGCTTTAGTCGGGAGGAGGTATTGGCCGCGATCAAGGGCCACGTGCTCGTTCAGACGAGCATAACAGGGACCTACAGTCTTAATTCCAATGTACCTGCCTGAGGGCATCGTATCGGATAAATAAGCAGGAGAGAGGTTATGGGGAAACCATCTCACCCACGACCTGCATCATAGTGCCAGTTTGTCCACAAACGCCAG
>JAQYVO010000077.1 GCA_030145425.1 Chromatiales bacterium
AGCGTCCTGTCCGGCGCCCATCGCCAGCCGGCGATCAGTTCCGGGTCCGTGTACCCCAGTATCCTGCCACCCCGATAAGTAGCGCGCCCGCTATGGGTGCGATGATCCATATACGCCACTGGAAACTGTGCTCCAGGTGCAACACCTCGCTGTACAACACCCAGGCCAGGCATTCCGTGCCCGTGGCTGCAAGCAGGCCCGCCAGCCCATCTAATGCGGTGAACTCCGCCAGGTGTCCGGTTCGCAACTGGCGGCGGCCTGGGTGGGGCAGATGGCTTGATGAGAGGCGGTAACGCCAAGCCTGGTTCATCAATCAAGTTGATACATATCAATTTATGAAGGCTGGTTTCTAAAGTATGATGAATCGCACTTCATACAAACAATCTCGGAAGGGAATATTGCATGACTGTGGGTATGCATAGAACCGGGCTATTCAGGACTTTTCAAAGTGTGCTTTTAAGCGCAATGATTGTTGCGGGTGCTTGCGTCTTTCCCGCTACCCTGTTCGCTGCAGACGAGGTTGTGGAAAGGGCGGCAGAGAAAGCTGCTGAAAAAGTTACGGAAGAAGCTGTAGAGAAGGCGGTAGAGAAAGCTGCTGAAAAGGTTGCGGAAAAAGCGGCAGAGGTGGCTGCGGAAAAAGCGGAGCTCACGGTCCATCGCCCCAATGAATGGCGCGGCCCGACAAAAGTCCACTTCCTGGTATTCGTGGTCGATGTCGATGACATTGACGACGCTAACCAGAGCTTCGCCGCAAATGTCTATCTTCGCTTGCGCTGGAAGGACGAGCGGCTTGCGAATCCCGGCGGTTCATCACGCCAGGTCCGCCTTGAGGAAATCTGGAATCCCCGGGTCCTGCTCGCCAATCAGCAAGGCCGTGTGTACAAGTCACTGCCGGACATTGTCCAGGTAGATCCTGACGGTACTGTTATCTACCATCAGCGCTACACGGGGAGCTTCTCGCAACCCCTGGACCTGTCTCAGTTCCCCATGGATGCACACAGCTTCACTGTCCACTTTGTTGCGGCAGGTTATGGGGACGATCAGCTGGAATTCTCACCAGACACGATGAGAAGGCTTCACGGTGGGTCCATTTCGGATGACTTGTCTTTACCGGACTGGAAGGTGGTGAGCCACGAGGTGCTGACTTTGTCATATACACCCATCGCGGCGATTCATATAGCGGGTTTTGCATTCCGCTTTGAGGCTGAACGCTACATTACCTACTATATCTGGCAGGTAATCCTACCGCTTGTGGTGGTGGTCGTGATGTCGTGGGCGGCCTTCTGGGTTGGAAGGGAAAATGTCGGTGTCAGGATAGGGGTGTCAACCAGTTCTATACTGACGCTGATTGCCCATCGCTTTGTGCTGGCAAGTCTGTTGCCCCGGCTTCCCTATATGACGCGTATAGACTACTTTACCGTCGGTAGTACGCTGCTGGTGTTCATGGCGTTGATCACGGTCATATTTACCACCTTTCTGGCCGGGAAAGAGTATGACTCGCTGGCGCATAAAGCAGACATCTCGGCGCGTGTTACCTTTCCAGCGATTTTTCTGTTCTTGCTAGGCTGGTTTTTGTACGGGTAATCGAATCAGTAAAAGGACAATATGGACCACCCCGGGTTCTCTGGAGACGCGGTTGTTTGAGTCAGGCCAAATCTGCTTTCTTACCCTCTTTTTTTTCCAATAATCTGGCAAGTGGGTTGGCAGAAACACCGTGGGCGACCAGGCTGAAGAACACCGTCAATACCACAACCATTGCTATAAATTTACCTTCGGGTACACCCTTGTTGATGACAATGCTCGCTAACCCCCGGGGGGCTTGTTGGCGAGTGTGTGGAGTCCCGGGTGGAGTACTTTTTATAATAACTATATATCTCTGAGTGAGGATCATTAAAACACTATAAATAAAGCATATTTGGTGGGCGATACTGGGATTGAACCAGTGACCCCTGCCACACAAAGTGGGGTGCTTAATGATTGAGAATCTGTCGAACAATTGATGGAGGTCATATACTTCTGTCTTGAATATGGGGTATTTTTGTCACCGTTCGTTCTAGTTAGAAGTTAAGGTATGATAACTACTAAAATAGGTTGAGAGGAGGAGATAATAGTATGACCGAATTCTCTATAGTCACGCGATCCCAAGCGGTGGCATTGTTCACGTTATTTTCTGCCAGCTACACATTCGCTTCCGGTCCGGAGGTAACGCCGGATCTGTTTCCCGATTACAACCCTGCCCATACAGTCATCAAGTGTCCCTTTATGCCCGCAGATTTGGGGGAGATTCCCCTGTGTGGCGGGCAGCCTGCCACTTGCGTTGGCACCGAAGGCTCAGACCTGATTATAGGTACTGAGGAAAATGATGTTATCGTCGCCGGTGGCGGCGAAGACGTAGTGCACGGTGATGCGGAAGATGACATCATTTGCGGCGGACCGGGCAACGATTCCCTAATGGGTGCTCGTGGTGCTGACCGCCTGTTCGGCGGTCCCGGTAATGACTGGCTGTTTGGTGCGAAGGGCGATGACGAACTGGACGGCGGAGAGGGGGATAACGACGTGCTCTGGGGCGGTCCCGGCGTCGACAATCTCGATGGTGGGCCGGGCGCCTATGATGTCTGCATGCTACAGCGAGAGATGGGCGATTATGATGCCGATGGATGTAACACCATCTATCCACCGCCGGGGTATGTGCACGGCGAGGAACCAGATCCCGGAGTCCTGCGGAGTACGGATCCGCTGAAGCTGAAGTAGTGCGGTCAGGTTCGATCTGATGAGGGGGCAAAGTGATGGCATTGGTCAGGGCTGAGGGACTACACAAGGACTATCAAGTCGGCGAGTTGGCGGTGCCAGCAATACGCGGGGTGGATTTCGTCATCGAGCCCGGCTCCTTTGTCTGCTTCGTGGGGCCTTCTGGCAGCGGCAAGACAACCCTGTTGAACATGATCGGCTGCCTTGATCGGCCGACTGCCGGACACCTCAGCGTGCTGGATACCCAGGTTTCGGACTTGGACCGACGTCCGGCAGCGGCTTTTCGTGGTGAGCATATCGGCTTCGTGTTTCAGGATTTCAATCTGATCCCGGTGCTCACCGCCTACGAAAATGTGGAATACCCCTTGATCATGGTTCAGAAGTGGCCCGCCGGGGAGCGACGCGCGCGGGTGCGTAGCCTGTTGGCGGCCGCGGGCATTGAGGAGCAAGCGGACAAACGGCCTGATCAATTGTCTGGTGGTCAGAAACAACGGGTGGCCGTGGCTCGGGCCTTGGTCACAAATCCAAAGCTGGTGCTGGCGGACGAGCCCACCGCTAACCTGGATCATAAGACCGCCTATCGAATAATTGACCTGATGCGTCGGCTACGCGACGAGTTCGGCACCAGTTTCGTGTTTTCCACCCACGATCCCAAGATCATGGGCGAGGCAGAAGTAACCTTTGAGCTAGAGGACGGCCTGCTGCATCAGAAGGAAGAGGAGGCCTCGCCATGATCGATATTCTAAAGATCGCCGTGCGTAATCTGCTGCGCTACAAGCGACGCACACTGCTTACCTCGCTGTTAATTACCGTGGGACTCGTGGCTGTGATGCTGTTCATTGCTGTTGCTGGTTCCTTCAAGTCAATGATGGTGGCCCAGTTCACCGACTCCATGGTAGGTCATTTGCAGGTGCATAGGCGTGGTTACGTGGGAGCTATGGAGAGCCTGCCGGTTGACCGTAATATGCGGCCGCGCATGCTGGTTAAGCTTTACGAGAAGCTGGATTCCATCGAAGAGATTGAAGCCTGGTCGCCACGTATCAAACTGATGGCTATGTTTTCCAACTTCGCCAATACCACCAGTATCCGTCTGAACGGAGTCGATCCAGTCCGTGAACTGGCTACCGTGCCCCTGGTGGCCAATCGGGTACTGGAAGGCGGCCAAATATCACCGCTGGTGGAGCCGGGCAAGATCCAGGTGCCGGAGCTGATAGCCAAGGGTATGAGGGTAAAGGTGGGCGACACGGTGGTGCTGGTAGCCACCAACAAGAAGGGCTCGGTGAATGGGAAGACCTTTGTGGTGCAGGGCATCCTGGAGAGTATCTCGGGACCTGGGGGGCGGGATGGTTATATTCACATCAATGACGCCCGGGACCTGCTGCGCATCGAGGACGAAGAAGTAGAAGCCTCGGTGCTGGCCCGCCACGGTTATGTCACCCTGGCGCCAGAGGCAGAGGAACCGGACCCGGACCCTCTCAAGGTCCAGGAAAGTCTGAAGGCCCAGGACCCACTAAAGACCACCGATCCGCTCAAGATCGAAAACCCACTGGAAACACCAGCGACGCAGCGGTCCACCGATCCTGCCGAAGAGGAGTTGGATCTCGACGCCATGTTGGCAGGTATTCGACCTGGCCCGCCGGAGCGGGCAGGTTACCTGACCGAGACCAGCACCCTGTTCGCTGATCGTGACTGGGGAAGCCCGGCT
>JAQYVO010000087.1 GCA_030145425.1 Chromatiales bacterium
TGCCGGGCTGGATTTCGACTGGGAGATCATCAACCTGCAGGTCCGAGCGGATCGCCCGCCGAAACAGCTGATGTTCATCCCGGCGCTGCTGCTGCTGGGTTTCGTGGCATGGGTGCAGCGTCGACGAAGGCCTGAAAGCCCCGTCGTACCGGAAACCGCATGACCGCAACAGGTTATCGTTGATTATCGAGTAACCGGACGACCCTTAAACATATTCCAAGGTACCCCTGCATGTTCAAGAACATCCTGATGCCGATCGACCTCCAGGAGACCCACCTGGCTGCCAAGGCGGTAAAGATCGCCATCGACGAGGCGCGCAAGCACGGCGCCGATATCCATGTCATGACGGTGATGCCCGGTTTCGGAATGCCGATGGTTGCCACGTTTTTCCCGGACAACGCCATGAAAAAGGCCATGAAGGAAATCGGCGCCGAGTTGAAACGCTACCTGGCGGCCAATTTTCCCAAGGACATACAGACCCACCCTCACCTTGACGAAGGCAATCCCGCGGAGCGGATTCTTGCTTTGTCAAAAAAGATCAAAGCGGATCTGATTATCATCCCTTCTCACGCCAAAAGCCTTGGGCAGGTTTTTCTGGGTTCCTGTGCGGCCAAGGTGGTCGAGCACGCAAACTGCTCGGTGATGGTTATCAAGGGATAATGAATGCCTTTCTCCGTCTCGTTGTAGGGTCGAATTCATTCGGCCAATAATCGAATTGGTCGAATGAATTCGACCCTACTCCCCTCAAGCACTGGTCGATTCCCAGCCTTCCGCTATCTTGCGGCAACGTGTCTTTCTCGCGATGAATCTACGTCAATCTGCCGGTAGGAGCGGGCTTGCCCGCGAATGCGTCTCAGGCATTTCACGGGCAAGCCCACTCCTACGGATAATACTTCCAATCGGCTTAGTGGGTTACCGGAACCTGGCGTGGCTGAACCTCCGCCTTCATTGGGATAAGAATCTCAAGTACCCCGTGCTTTCCGTTGGCCGTAATGGCATCGGTGTCCACACCCTCGGGCAGTCTGAAACTGCGCCGAAACTCTCCTGTTACCCTTTCATGGATTCGTGTGTTGGTTTTTTCACCCTGCCTTTCCCCATCCCGCTTACCGCTCACGGACAATATGTTCGCCTCCGTGGTTACCTCGATGGCCTGCGGGTCCACCCCGGGAACATCCAGCAGAACCACAAAATTTCCGGCGTCTTCTATGATGTCCACTCTGGGCCACCAATGATTCTCCGCACAGTTGGCCCCGTTTAAGAATCGAATAGCTTCGTTTCTGTCCCTGTTCAGGTGATTGATCAGGGACCAGGGGGTTGTATTGATCAGGCTCATGGTTGTTTCTCCAAATTATGTTAAAAGATCTCAACTTGAGCCTGATATTGGGCAACCCTGAAACTTTTTCAAGACATTCGAACCGTCATCCCGGTATATAACGTGCGAAGCCGTCATAGAACTCCCTCCCCCGTGCAGCGTCTTGTGCTGTTTTCAATCGCTGTCATTGCGCTTGTTGGGGGGTACCACTGGGGCAACCTGCATGCGCCGAAAAATATCGCGCTGCTGGCAGCCAGCCTACTGGAGGATCCAATAGTGCTTCAGCCGATAGCGCTTCAGGATCAATTTGGCGAGCCCTTCGACAATCAGCGCTTGGCAGATCGCTGGAATCTTGTCATGTTCGGCTACACCCGCTCCCGCAACGACAGTCCGGCACTGCTGAAACTTTCAACACAGATCCTTAACCGTATGGCCGACCGGCCTGAGCTGCAGGAGAATTTCCGGGTACTTTTCGTCACGGTGGATCCCGAACACGACACACCCGAAGTATTGGGGGAATTTTTAATGTTTTACAGAGATGATTTCGTGGGCCTGACCGCGGAGCCTGCTTACATCCGTGCCTTTGCAGGCCAGCTGGGGGTGCGTTTTCAGCGACGGCCGGCCAACAAAGAAGGTGATTACCGTATTGATCACAGCACCAGCATGGCACTTGTGGATCCGCATGGCCGCCTCTTCGGCCTGTTTACCGGAAGGGTCGATGCCGCTAGTATCGCCCATGACCTTAAACTGATTATGGATAAGTACGACTGAATGAATAATCACGCCTCAAAAGATGTCTCGGGATTTCCCCGGCTGGGTGACAGACTGTTTGCAACGCTTCTGTACCTTCTGCCCCATCACCTGCTGTCGCAGCTGATGTACTGGGTGACCCGAAATGAATGGCCACTGTTGAAAAACTGGATGATACGCACATTCATCAGGATCTATGGGGTGGAGATGCAGGAAGCGACATCTCCGTTTCCCGAAGACTACGCCAGCTTTAACCAGTTTTTCACAAGATCCCTTCAACCTGATGCCCGGCAGGTAGTCGAGAGCGAAGATGCCATCGCCTGCCCCGTGGATGGCGCGGTCAGCCAGACAGGCACCGTCAATCTGGGCAGAATTTTTCAGGCCAAGGGTCAGTACTACAACCTGGTTGAACTGCTGGGGGGTGGGACCGACTGGATGGACATCTTCGATGGGGGGAGCTTTGCGACCCTCTATCTGTCACCGCGGGATTACCACCGTATTCATATGCCGCTGGACGGCAGACTGATCAAGATGGTTCACATCCCGGGCCGGTTGTTCAGCGTCAGCCCTTCCACAACCCGCGCCGTCCCCAGGCTGTTCAGCCGAAACGAGCGCATCGTCTGCCTGTTTGAAACCCAGGCGGGTCCCATGGCGGTTATCATGGTGGGGGCTGTCTTCGTTGCCAGTATGGAGACAGTTTGGGCGGGCACTGTCACGCCGCAATCCAGACGCGTTACCCAATGGCACTATTCCAGTGAGTCTATGGCACCCGTATCCCTGGAGAAAGGGGATGAACTCGGCCGCTTCAATATGGGCTCGACCGTGATTCTCCTGTTCGGCAAGGACGCGGTTGCACTTGAAGAATCCCTGCAACCATCAACCCAGGTGCGTATGGGTGAACAGTTGGGTTCAGTGCAGATCGCCCACCAGTGAATCCCGAACATCCCCAGGCACTGTCACCGCCTCGTTGTATTCCGGATGATCGATTCCCGCGCTGATGGATGCGCCCTGCTTGGCTGCTGCCGACATCGCGGCATCCAGTTCGAACCGGACGAAGTGCACCGACGAGGTCTTGTCTTCCGTCTCGCGCTCCAGATCTTCGTTTGCGATGGGGTGAACCCGGTCGAACCCTTCCACCTGAACCCACAAGGACCGCTCGACTCCGATCAGCTTGGCCAAAGCCTCTCTGCGTTCTTCAGGATCCTCGTATTCGACCATGAAGGTCGCCTTCCAGTTCATGCCGTCCGGGATCAGGGGATTGTAAACATCCAACTCATCTTGAATGCCCTCCGGCTCGAATATCCGTTCGATACGGAGCATCTCCTGCACCTGGTACTGCATGGTCAGCGCATCTTCGAAATAGAGCGTGGCATGGCCCCCTATGGGCAGGCGCCGGGCCTTCTTGTGCTCCATGACTCTGGCGCGAAACGCATTTCGCCCCTGGGCGTAGTCTTCGAGGGACAATAAATCGGTACGAGACAGTTTGCTCATAGGAAACATCTCCGTCTTGTTCATATGCCGTAGGCCTTCCGCAGCAAGGTGATCGGGTGTTCGGCCGCGCGTCCGTCCTTTAGGCCATGCTCGATGTGGTGTCCCGCCATGGCACAGTCGCTGCCATAGTGATCAGCTTCCGCATTCTTAACCCGGTTCACCACCGGTCTGACAATTTTCATGGCGCTGTCATAAAACTCTGTTTTTACCGCGTAGGTACCGTCATGACCGGAGCAGCGCTCAATGATCTCCACTTCCGTATCCGGTATCAGGCTGAGGGTTTCACGGGTTTTCGGTCCGATGTTCTGCACCCGCTGATGGCAGGCTGCGTGATAGGCCACCTTGCCAAGAGAATTTTTGAATTCCGTATTCATCCTGCCTTCCCTGTGACGCAGCATCAGATACTCAAAGGGGTCGAAAAACGCCTCTTTGACCTTCTGCACATCCGGGTCGTCGGGGAACATCAGGGGCAGTTCCTGCTTGAACATCAATACACAGGAGGGGATCAGCGCGGTGAGATCCCAACCCTCGTCCACCAGTTTCGCCAATATGGGAATGTTGAATGCCTTCGCCTCAGCCACCGCCTTGAGATTTCCCAGTTCCAACTTGGGCATTCCACAGCATCGTTCATCGCTCGGTATGGTTACGGGGATGCCGTTGTGTTCGTACACCGCAATAAAATCCTCGCCGACATCCGGCTCGTTGCGGTTCATGTAACAGGTTGTAAACAGGGCCACCCTGCCCTTGGTCTTTTCCGTAGCCTCGGCCTGCACCGCACTGGCATGTCCGCGAAGACGCTTACGCAGCGATTTGCTGTGATATTCCGGGAGGTTCGCGTCGGCGTGCACACCCAGGACCGACTGCAAAATCTTGCGGGTGGGGCCCATCTTGTTGGCTGCATTGACCATCTGGGCAACCACGGGAATACCGGCAAAACTGCCCACGGCATCGGTACTGGTCAGGATCCTGTCCCGGGTGGTCACATCCCCTTTCTCGTACTTGATAGCCTTTGCGCGCAGCATCAGATGAGGAAAATCCAGGTTCCATTCATGGGGCGGAACATAGGGGCACTTGGTCATGTAGCACAGATCGCACAGATAGCAGTGATCCACCACCTTCCAATAGTCTTCTTTTTTGACCCCATCCACCTCGAAGGTGTCCGACTCATCAACCAGGTCAAACAGGGTGGGAAACGACTGGCACAGGCTGACACAGCGCCTGCAGCCGTGGCATACGTCGAAGACCCGCTCAAGCTCCTTGAAAAGGGATGGCTCGTTATAAAAATCCACGCCTTGCCAATCCAGAGGATGCCGGGTGGGCGCTTCGAGATTACCCTCTCTTCTGGTGTCTGATCCTGCCATGACCTTTTCCCTCTTACTGATTCGGGGCAGCCCGAAAGGCTGCCCCGCTCACTGCTGCTACATCTCGTCCAGAGCCCTCTGATAGCGGTTGGCGTGGGAACGCTCCGCCTTGGCCAGGGTCTCAAACCAGTCGGCTATCTCGCCGAAGCCCTCATCACGGGCTGCCTTTGCCATGCCGGGATACATATCGGTGTATTCGTGGGTTTCACCGGCCACGGCGCTCTTCAAGTTGTCGCCCGTCTCGCCAAACGGCATGCCGGTTGCGGGATCACCGACCTGCTCCAGGTACTCCAGGTGGCCGTGGGCATGGCCCGTCTCCCCTTCTGCAGTGGACCGAAACAGGGCAGCTACATCGTTGTAGCCTTCGATATCCGCCTTGGATGCGAAATAGAGATAACGACGGTTGGCCTGAGACTCCCCGGCAAACGCGTCTTTGAGGTTTTGTTCGGTCTTGCTGTCTTTGAGTTGCATCTACTTTATTCCTCCGTTAATTCAGGCACCTCGCCTAGTATGCAGTGTCAATATTAATCCAATTTATTCTTTTATCAAATGGATTGTATAAATGAGACTGATAGATTACGCCTATGATGGAATTTTGCTACCATTACCCCTATCGGGACCATGGAAAAACATGAATCTGCGCGATCTCAAGTATCTTGTTGCGGTAGCTGAAACCCGCCATTTCGGGAGAGCAGCGGAACGCTGTTTCGTCAGTCAACCCACGTTGAGCAGCCAGATTAAAAAGCTGGAAGAGCACCTCGGCGTCACCATTTTCGAACGGACCAATCGATCCGTGGTCGTCACGCCGGTGGGCATGGCCATTATGGAGCACGCCCGCAAGAGCATTGAGCAGGCGGAGGCCATCGAACAAACGGCGCGACTCCATCAGGATCCGATGGCGGGACCGCTGTGCATCGGATCTATTCCGACCTTGAGCCCCTATCTCATCCCTTTGATCTTTCAGCCTCTGAAGATACGTTACCCCCGGTTAAGACTGGTGTTCTCCGATGAGGTTACCCGCACCCTCGAACTGCGGTTGGCCAATCATGAAATTGACGCCGCCCTGCTTGCGACACCGGTCAGGGATCAGGGATTAGATGAGATACCCCTGTTTGAGGAACCCTTCTGGCTCGTGCACCCACACAATCACCCGCTGTACACAAAGGATGAGATCACCCGTTCCGATCTGAAAAAAATGGAGATGCTGCTGCTTTCCGACGCCCACTGCCTTTCCCGGCAGGTCATGGAGGTGTGCCGTCTGACGGATCGGAATCTGGTCGATTCCATGGAGGATCTGCGGGCATTCGGCCTGGAGACCCTTATACAACTGGTTTCCGCAGGTTTCGGCTGCACTCTGGTGCCGGCGCTTGCGATCAACGGCAACTGGCTGACAGGATCGGGCGTGGTGGCGCGCAAGCTGGAGATTCCAGAGGCATACCGGCTCATCCGGCTGGTCCACCGCACCAGTTTCCCGCGCACCCAAGCCCTGCAGGCCCTGGTTCAGGTGATCAGGGACAGTCTACCGAATACCGTGCGATCTGTTGGTGGCTAGCTCTTAAATCCCGCCCCTTTATGGCTGCCGTCGCAGAAAGGCTTGTTTTTCGAATGGCCGCAGCGACACAGGAAGGCCTTATTGCCTTGCCACGCCTTTCTGCCCGTACCCGAAAGCATGGTCAGGTTGCCCGAAAACTGCAAGGGACCGTCCGGGAAGGCGGTAACGGTCAGTTTACCCCCGCCATCATGGCTTTCATCCCCAGTCTCGCCGACAGCCCCGTAGTCTTCGAACCCGGCCGACTTATGGCTGTTATCACAAAAGGGTTTGTTGGCGGATTTTCCGCATCGGCACAAGGCGGCACGGAATCCGACACCCGGCATGTCATCGGGACTCCCCTCGATACGCAGGTCCCCACGCACAGCCAGCGGCCCGTTGCAGGTCACGGAGACGGTGTTTTCATCGTCCGGGGTCTCGGTAGCGCCGCTTTCACCCCCGCAGGTCAGGGCACCGCTGGGACAGCGGTCCACGACCTGCCGGACGGATTCCATGGACGTCACATCAGGTTGACACCAGGGGTCCCGCCCAAGAACGAACAGGTCCCCCTTCGCCTGGACGCATTCGCCGATATGGATACAGAGTCTCTGGTCCCAAAAGACATCGATCTCCTTACCGGGAAATCTGAAGACCTTCTTCTTGCTCATCCGTTTATCCTCGAGTTTTCAGTATGAAGCCGTTGGCAGTTCAGGCGGGCATGGCCCGGGTCTTCACGAGCATAGGACAAACAAGAAACTTCTAAAACGATTTTCAATACGCGGTTATTATTTAGATACGCACAAATCCTACTGAAGATCGAAGCATATATTTCCTGCGCGGTCACCGCCCGGTATAATCTTATCAGCTCACTTCCCGGCACCCATTTGGATTACCCGAAAATGCTCACCCCCGCACGTACCACCATTCTGGCAATACTGCTGCTGGTAGTGCTCATCGCTTCCTGGTCGAAGCTCCGGATAGCTGATGAGGATGATCATCAACCCCAGCGTTGGCTGATCGATGAGCATCCGGCGTTTAGAAAGGACAAGAAAGGGGTTTGAGCTTGGCTGGTAATTAGACCGATGCTTGCATTTGGATCAACGGCCTGTTGGCCGAATGAATTCGGCCCTACAACGGTAATCTACCCACTCAATCAGGGGAAAAGCACCCTAGGGTCGAATTCATTCGACCAATTCGACATGCGTCGTAGAGCATGGCGGCTTCCCTGTCTCCAATGGTAATGGCGCCTGTTGGCCGAATGAATTCGGCCCTACAACAGCAATCTACCCACTCAATCAGGGGAAAAGCACCGTAGGGTCGAATTCATTCGACCAATTCGACATGCGTCGTAGAGCATGGCGGCTTCCCTGCCTCCAATGGTAATGGCGCCTGTTGGCCGAATGAATTCGGCCCTACAACGGCTATCTACCCGCTTGATCAGGGGAAGAGACGTAAAACAGAGTGATGAAGTAGGAATCTGGCGCAGAAGCACATCGCTCCCGTATTCGTTTCCATCCAAACGACCCACGGGATACCGATGTAGCCGGACGGTCGACGGCATAAACTACAAAACAGCAAAACCAGCGAAAAGGCTTAAAACCTCAAGCCCCGACTTACTCCTCGATCAGGCCTTATCAAGCCGCCGGACGAGCCAGGCGGGCTTTCGCGACCAGGTACAATCCCAGCTTCAATTCTGCGTGGCTCAATGCATCCTGGATTCTTCTTACGGTCTCGCTTTTTTCATGCCCCCATTCGTTAATCAAATTCCGCCAAAGTGCTACTTCCTCTCTCAGTTCAGCTTCTTGTTCTGTCATTCTATGTGTGATGATTGCCAAACAGATTATGATTATATCCAGCGAAATTGGAAATTTCCAGATCGCATTTGCAATGCCCTGTACTCCATATCGTTACGGGCGGCAAATACCTACTGAAATTGTCGGAAAGCAACCTTGTCCAAAGGGCTGGAGTTTGCTGCGCCGCAATATGGACCTGTCGTTAACAGCCTGAAAACACCCGTGCCCCCGGGTCAATGTGTATCCCTGGCAATTCCTTCAATGAATTCAACGCCTGCCCTAGGGCTTCTAATCTGCCTGTTTAAAGCGTCAGGTTAGCCAGAGGTTTATTCATCATACCGATCACCCGTTTTATAGCCTGGAGATAGTTGATGTTCTCAACACCCTGCAGGCCTATGTCGGCAATTGTTTTCCTTATATCCCCGATCTCAGTGGACTCGCAGTTGACAGTTACCACCTTTGCCCCGTTGATCAGCACATTTGCAACTTCACAAAGGGTATTGTTCACCATATAACCGAAGCGCTGCTTTCTGACATCCACTGCCTGCAAATCCGGGTGATCCTCGATCAACTCCAGGAACTGTTCCATGCTGCAACTCTCTTTTTCCAGCAGGGACGGATTTACCTGGAACGCGGGAAAAACGTCTGTTTCGAGTAACGTCCGGCTGATCGGAAATTCAGTCTTCATCAATGGATTCCATTGCTCCAGGCCCTCGATTTCCCGCACAAAGGTCTTGATATCCAGTTTCCCGTCGCGAATTTTCGTGTTGTTGAGATCGTTGGCGCGAGACATGATGTAGATCTCTTTCGAATGGCGCTCCCAGACTTTCTCCGGTACGGGTACCGATAGGC
>JAQYVO010000093.1 GCA_030145425.1 Chromatiales bacterium
CCAACAGCCGGTTGATTCAACTGAAATATCGGTCGAATGAATTCGACCCTACACTATACCCTCCAGTGGGAGAGGGGGTTAGAAGGCGTCAACGAGCAAGGATAATGAGCGACGAGCAGCGGGATAATGACCTTCCGGAGATACGGGGCCCCAGCAAGAGCGCGGTCAAGCGCGAGATGCTGGCCCTGCAGGGGCTCGGGCAGCGTCTTATGGAGTCAGGACCCCGAATCTGGGATCAGGCGGAATTGAGCACAACGGTGCGTGATGCGCTGGAAGAATCCAGGCGCCTCAAGGGCAACATCGCCCTGCGCCGGCATGTCCGCAGGCTGGGGAAACTTCTCAGGGGGGAGGACGCCGAACAGGTTCAAACCCTGTTTAATCGCATCGACAACGCGCATGCTCAGGACATGGGCCGATTCCATAGGCTGGAGCGCTGGCGCGATCGGCTGATCGGGGAGGGGGATGCGGCGCTGGAAGAGATGCTTGCGGTCTGCCCCGATGCTGACAGGCAGCGGCTGCGTCAGATGATACGGTCTGCCCGGAAGGAGCTGGAGGGGGGTAAGGCGCCGGCGGCCAGCCGGAAGTTGTTTAAATATATTCGGGAATTGGGGTTGGAGTGATTCGGGATTGATGCGGTTCGCTTTGCTCACCACATCCTACGAGTATTGTAGGGCCGAATTCATTCGGCCGAGTGCGAATAAATTCGCACCTACATGGCACAGACCCCATACCTTTTCCCGCCGAGCGCGGGAGTATCTACCGCTCCAACGTTCTGCGCAAAACCTCGATGACCCGCATTACCTGCACGTCATCGGACTGCGTCTTACCGGTAACCAACGTATACAGATCGGGATCCGCCATCTCCAGCAGAGACTCAAAGGCCTGCTGATCGGAAGCATCTGCCGATGGGTAGATATTATCCAGATAGTTGATCAGGAGCAGATCCAGCTCCTTCATGCCGCGGCGGCAGAGCCAGCGAAGGCGGGAGGTATGGCTCATGTCGGGGAGGGGTCAGAGTGCAATGGAAATTAACTTAAGGGAAGTGGTCCGGTTTATAGGTCTTGCTCGTCATTCTGGCGCAGGCCGGAATCCAGGAAAGTAACCACCATGGGCAGACCTGGATCCCGGCCTGCGCCGGGATGACGGTGGCTATGATCCTTCAAGCCACATCCATCTGACCAAGAATCCGAGAGCCTGAAAATGTCAAAGCCGCCGCTGCACCATCATCTTCTTGATCTCCCCGATGGCCTCGGCGGGATTCAGGCTCTTGGGGCAGACGTTGGTGCAGTTCATGATGGTGTGGCATCGATACAGCTTGAACGGGTCTTCCAGTGCGTCGAGGCGCTCACCGGTGGCCTCGTCCCGGCTGTCCGCGATCCAGCGGTAGGCGTTGAGCAGGGCGGCGGGGCCCAGGTAGCGGTCGCTGTTCCACCAGTAGCTGGGGCAGCTGGTTGAGCAGCAGGCGCAGAGAATGCACTCGTAGAGCCCGTCGAGTTTGGACCTGTCTTCCTTGGACTGCAGGCGCTCGCTATCCGGCGGGGTCGGCGAGTCTGTTTTCATCCAGGGTTCCACCGAGGCGTGCTGGGCATAGAAGTTGGTCAGGTCGCACACCAGGTCCTTGATCACCGGCAGGTGGGGCAGGGGGTAGATGCTGACTTCGCCCTCGAAATCCGCAATGGCCTTGGTACAGGCCAGATCGTTGGCACCGTTGATGTTCATGGAACAGGAACCGCAAATCCCTTCCCTGCAGGAACGGCGGAAGGCGAGCGTGGGATCGACCTCGTTCTTGATCTTCAGAATGGCGTCCAACACCATGGGGCCGCAGGCGTCCAGGTCTAGCTCGTAGGTATTGAGAAAGGGATTCTGTCCGCTGGACGGATCGTAGCGGTAGACATTGAACCGCTTGACGTTCCTGGCGCCGGCCGGCGCTGAAAAGGTCTTGCCGGGCTGGACAACTGAATTCGCAGGAAGTTTAAACTCTGCCATTGATCTGATTCCTCATCTAGGGCCTGTTAACACTATGCGGATACCCAGCGTTGGCTCTCCGATGAGGCCAGGCAAGGCGCGCAGAGCGAAGTTTGGTTGTTCCAAATGAGCGATGTGCAACGCCGCATGGCCTCATCGGAGGGCCAACCCGAAGGGACGGGGCCATTTTTCCGCATGACTGCGTTGCACTTTCGCTTATGTACGACAGGTACACTGCGCTCAGTGCGCCTTGTCCTGCTAAAAAATGGCCTCCGTCGATGGATATCCGCATAGTGTTAACAGGCCCTTACGCCATCATCAGTAGACGCGGGCCTTGGGCGGGATCGTCTCGACGTCGTCGCTCAGGGTGTTCATGTGCACCGGCCGGTAATCGAAGCGGATGCTGCCGTCTGCGTCCATCCAGGCCAGGGTGTGCTTCATCCAGTTTTCGTCATCGCGATCCGGAAAATCCTCCCTGGCGTGACCGCCGCGGCTCTCCTCGCGGTTGAGCGCGGAATTGATGGTGACTGCCGCCTGGCCACGCAGGTTGTCCAGTTCAAGGGTCTCCACCAGGTCCGTGTTCCACTCAAGTCCGGAATCCTGCACGCTGACGTTTTCGAAATCCTTGTAGACGCGTGCAATCTTGTCCACACCCTCCTGCATCACGGGGCCGGTTCGGAATACCGCGGCATGGGTTTGCATCGCCCGCTGCATATCCAGACGCAGGGCCGCGGTCGGTGCATCTCCCTTCGCGTAACGAAGTTTGTCGAAGCGGTCCATGATCGGCTCCATGCAGTCCTCAGGCAGGGGCCTCTGGGCCTTGTCCTTGTCTATGGTCTGAGCGGCCCTGAGAGCGGCAGCGCGCCCGAAGACCACGATGTCCAGCAGTGAGTTGGAACCCAGGCGGTTGGCGCCGTGCACGGACACACAGGCCGCCTCGCCGATAGCCATCAGGCCCGGCACCACAGCGTCGGGATCGCCGTCTTTCAGGGTGACCACCTCGCCGTGGTAGTTGGTGGGGATGCCCCCCATGTTGTAATGCACCGTCGGCAGTACCGGGATCGGTTCCCTGGTGACGTCCACGCCGGCAAATATTCTCGCGGACTCCGAGATACCCGGCAGTCGTTCCGCCAGCACCTCGGTGCCCAGGTGTTCGAGATGCAGATGAATGTGGTCTTTGTCCCCTCCAACCCCTTTTCCGTCAACGATCTCCATGGTCATGGCGCGGCTGACGACATCCCGGGAGGCGAGGTCCTTGGCG
>JAQYVO010000120.1 GCA_030145425.1 Chromatiales bacterium
AGGTTATTATATGTGTTGATGGAAAGATCTGCCTGAGCGGACCATTCCACCTTTCAGGGTACCGACACCCTGAGTAAATCGCTGTCCCCTTTTGAGCAGAACACAACAGGGAGGAACACTGATGCTTTCCTTTTTCAACACCGAAGATTTCATGCCCCACGGGGTGTGCATCTTGTGGCAACAGGACCTTCTCATTCTTCATGTCCTTTCGGATGTTCTTACGGGAATCTCCTACTACTGCGTCAGCGCCGCGCTAGTCCACTTCGTCTTGAAGCGGGGCGACATCCCCTTTAAATGGTTTTTCATCCCCTTTGGAACCCTTATTTTCCTCTCCTGCGGAACGACTCACTTCATGGCCGCCTGGACGTTCTGGAATCCGGATTACGGTGTCGAGGGAGTAATTAAAGCAGCAACGGCTTCCTTCTCCCTCATCGCCGCGACGGGTCTTTGGTATCTTATGCCGAAGATTATCTCCCTACCCAGTCCCGCCCAACTCGAAAGCAAGAACCAGGAACTGCAAGTTGCAAAAGAGAGCCTGGCCACGCATCAGGAGCACCTGGAGGAACTGGTGGAACATCGAACCTCGGAACTCAAAACGGCAAATGAACAGTTGAAGCAGGAGATCGCCGCACGCAGGCAGGCAGAAAGGGAGATTCTCGAGCTTAATCGGGACTTGGAGGCGCGGGTGCTCGAGCGTACTAGAGAACTGGAACTGGCCAACAAAGAGATGGAAGCCTTCACCTACTCGGTTTCCCATGACCTTAGGGCTCCTCTACGTGCTATCGATGGATTCAGCGAGGCGCTGCTGGAAGATTATACGGACACGCTTGACGAGGAGGGGAAAACCTACCTGCGCTACCTGCAGGAAGGTAGCCGCGACATGAGTGAGTTGATCGAGGGACTGCTGAAGCTCTCCCGCTCCACTCGGGGTGAGCTGCACAAGGAGCAGATCGACTTGAGTGGTTTGGTCAAAACCGTGGTTTCAGAACTGCGTCAGGCAGAACCAGAACAACTTGTGACTGTCCAGGTTGCAGCGGATATGCAGGGCGATGCCGACCCCCGCCTGCTCAAGGTGGTGCTGGGAAACCTGCTCGGCAATGCCTGGAAATATTCGAGTCAGGAGGAAGGTGCCCGCATCGAGGTCGGCGTCGCAGAGCAGAAGGGAGAGACCGTCTACTTTGTCAAAGACAACGGTGTCGGTTTCGATATAGCTTTTGTCGATAAACTCTTTCTGCCCTTCCAGCGGCTGCACCGCGCCGATGAGTTCTCTGGTACCGGCATCGGCCTAGCGACGGTGGAACGGATAATCCACCGACATGGTGGTAGAATTTGGGCAGAGGCGGCCGTAGGGGAGGGGGCCAGTTTCTATTTCACCTTGGGGGAGAAGGGGCCTGATTATGGATAGCCGGACTATCTTGCTGGTCGAAGACAATCCAAAGGATGAGATGCTCACCCTGCGCTCGCTGAAGAAATGCCATGTTGCCAACCAAGTCGTGGTTGTTCGTGACGGAGCAGAGGCTCTCGATTACCTGTTCGCCACCGGTGAATATGTCGAACGGGACTTAAGCGATCTGCCCACAGTGATCCTGCTCGATCTCAAACTGCCCAAGATCGACGGACTCGAAGTCTTACGCCGCATCCGGGCCGATGAGCGCTACAGGTTCCTGCCGGTGGTGATCCTGACCTCATCCGACGAGGAGCGGGATATCCTGGCCGGCTATGAACTGGGCGCCAACAGCTATGTGCGCAAGCCGGTTGCCTTCGCCGATTTCAGCCGGGCGGTCGCCGACCTGGGACGCTACTGGTTGCTGACCAACGAACCCCCGCCGACCGGGAGAGGTTGACAACCATGGGCGAGCTCTTGCGCGTATTGATCATCGATGACTCAGAAGCCGATGCCTTGTTGCTACAACGGGCCCTGCACAAGGGCGGGTTTGAGGTGGAGTCAACGCGGGTTGAGACCGCTGAAGCCATGCGCGAGGCGATAGCGGATCAGCGCTGGGATGTTGCGATATCCGATTGTCACATGCCCGAGTTTACCCCCGAGGGCGCCCTCGCCATCTGGCAAGAGGTCGGGCAGGATCAGCCCCTGATCGTTGCCTCTGGGGCGATTGGAGAAGAGGAAGCCGTGGCCCTGCTCAAAGCCGGAGCTAAGGACTTTGTCCGTAAAGACAACCTGTCGCGACTGGTTACCGCCATTGAACGAGAATTGCGCGAAACAGAGGAGCGTCGCGCGCGCAAGCAAGCGGAAGAGGCCCTGCGCGATAGTGAAGAGCGTCGCCTGAGGCTGAGCACTGAATTGGCCTGTGCTGCCCAGGTTCAACAGCAGTTTCTCCCCGATAGTGTTCCTGCCGATCCCGGCTTCGAATTCGCTGCCCGCTGTATTCCAGCCCATCAGATTGGTGGCGATTTCTATGACTGGCATGAGATGTCCCCTGGAACTGTGACCCTGACCCTCGGGGATGCCATGGGCAAGGGAATGGCGGCGGCCATGATGATGGCGACAGTCAGGGCGGCTCTGCGCGCCGTAGATCAGATGAACAGCCCAGCAGCGGCTCTGCAATTGACGCACTGTGCCTTGATTCATGATCTGGCCAGTTCCGACAGCTTTATAACTCTTTTTCATGGCCAACTCAACATGTCGTCACGCAAACTGGTATATGTGGATTGCGGACACGGGTTCGTTTTTTTGCGCCGAGCAGGCGGAAGGGTGGAAGAGTTGCTGCCGCGGGGTCTGCCACTGGGAGTGTTGTCGGACGAGATCTATCAGGAAGGTGACATCACTTTTGAGCAAGGGGATGCCCTGGTTCTGTACAGTGATGGCCTGATCGATGCGTTGCCGGAGCAGGATCTCAATAATGAAGTCTTGGCGGGTGTCCTGAATGGTGCGAAAAGTGCTGAGGAGATGGTCGAAGGCCTGACCGGCTTGGTGCCAGATGGAGGCACAATGCCGGATGATTTGACGGTGGTGGTAGTGCGCTGTGTGTAGGTGGATTGAACGCTTACGCATCCACTATAAGTTTGGGTGCATATAGGG
>JAQYVO010000135.1 GCA_030145425.1 Chromatiales bacterium
TCTGGCATCGTCAATATCATTGTCCCACTGACAGAGCCCATTCCAATCAGTTCCTTAGAACGCTTTTCGTAATCCGGTTTTTTGCTAAACAACCCCACAATAAAACCTCCAGAAATATATCCCGTTGTTCCAGTTCAGAGCCTTGCAGGAACTGCTCGGCCAAACGTTGGCTTCAGCTGCAAGCGTGGCTGGCGCGGCTTGTGCGTCAGCACGAAGCATGACAGGCGCGATTGTCAGGTGCAAGCGCTTGATACTCATTGAGGTCTCCTCCTCTACGTGCCCGTCGGGTACGCTGGGAGTGGTACCAACCATTCTCCAACAAAGAGGAGACCCAATGAGATTCTTCACTGATCGCCATCAGAACTATTGCGGCATCGACCTGCACGCCAGATCAATGTACCTCTGCGTCCAAAACCTCGAAGGGAAAGTCGTTCTGCACCGGAACATGCAGGCCGGGCCCGAGCAGTTTCTCAAGGCCATCGAACCGTTTCGGGAAGATGTCGTCGTCGGTGTCGAGTGCATCTTCACCTGGTATTGGCTGGCCGACCTCTGCGCCGAACACAATATCCCCTTCATCCTCGGACACGCATTATACATGAAAGCCATACACGGCGGGAAGGCCAAGAACGATCGCATCGATTCTCGTAAAATCGCCGCCCTCATGCGCGGCGGAACCTTTCCTGTGGCCTATGTCTACCCGGCTAAAATGAGAGCCACACGGGATCTGCTCAGAAGGCGTAACCACTTGACCAGGAAGCGGGCCGAGCTGCTCAGCCACATCCAGAACACCAACAGCCAATACAACATGGAGCCGTTCGAAGCGAACATCTCCTACAAGAAGAACCGTATCGGTGTCGCCGAACAGTTCGCCGATCCGGATGTGCGGATGAGCATTGAAGCCGACTTCGAACTGATCGCTCTCCTGGACGAACTGAAGAACAGGCTTGAGCTGCACATCACCCGCAACGCCAAAGACCACGACCCCCAGGCCCTGTATCGCCTGCGCACCGTGCCGGGCATCGGGTCGATCATCTCACTCGGTGTTCTCTACGAGATCGGTGACATCAACCGGTTCGCTCGGGTGCAGGATTTTGCCTCGTATGCGCGGCTGGTCAAGTGCACCAGGGAGTCGGCCGGCAAGCGCTACGGAACCGGCGGCGGCAAGATCGGCAATGCCCATCTGAAGTGGGCCTTCTCCGAAGCTGCCGTACTTTTTCTGCGCGGCAACCCGAAAGGAATGAAGTTCAAGAAACGGCTGGAGAAAAAACACGGCAAAGGCAAATCCCTGTCGATCCTGGCCCATAAACTCGGGCGGGCGGTGTACTACATCCTCAAACGGGATCAGGCTTTTGACATGGAAAAGTTTCTGAAGACGTGACCGGGAGGGAGCGATCAAGCAAGACGTCTAACTGGAGCCGGAAAGGCAGAGCCGATAATGCGTCGGGATGATAAGCAAATCAAAATGCATGTGGCACCGACCACGACCAGACGCATGGACAACGCCGAGGCAACCCGCGCGCTTGATTAGATGATCGCTCCGCTCCCCAGGAACATAGAACATGGAACGACAAAGATGTCCTGCTCCTTACCCGAACCCGACGGCCAACTGGTGGACGCTCCGCGTTCAACCACGCTTTTGAATGGGACGGCACAAGGGCACGAATTTGTTTCTAGGTCGCAGGGTGTAGGCCCTGCAGGTTCACCCACGGTGAACTGTGAGCCTCGATAAGTGTTTGGTGCAGGGCACTGACCCGGCACCAGGATTTTGAAACCAAGCCAGGACGCGGGCGCTCCATAAAAGGGCTGACAAATCGGTTACGAAGTACCGGGAATGGATCGGAACACCCTCTTGACAAGGGGAGTCCTCATAAGTGTTAAGCTGAGATCTCCGGCTACCCCAATTCCTTCACCGCTCTCCATGCCTGGTCTATTGCCACATGTATATAGGAACTGAGGCCCGAGTCTATGTTGGCAATGGTGATCCGGCCAAACGGCTTCCGCCCCTTCAAAACCGATTCACGCAGGTCCGAGTCGAACAGTGCCGTGCCCCTGTAGCCGTAACCATGCGACCAGCGGTTCACGGTGATGCTTTCGACATCCCTGTCGAAATCAAAGGACCCCTTCGGCAGCATACCGGTCAGATGCTCCCTGATCTCATTTTCGTAATCTTCGAATTTCAGTTTTAACATTCTGCGTCTTGCTTCGCGAAACTGTTCTATTGGCGGCGCACCGACAGTCTCTCCGTACGGACAGCCCACCATCAGAATGGCGCAGGGATCGT
>JAQYVO010000071.1 GCA_030145425.1 Chromatiales bacterium
GGCCAGGCTGTTCTCGTTCGGCACAGGGTGCCCGCCTTCCAGACCGGTGAGCCCAAACCTGCGCAGGGATTCGATGTCGAGATGCCCCGTCTTCGAAATGACCAATCCACCTGAGATTCTATCTCCCAGTGCGTCCAACGCGCCCATGGACATGGCACCGGCGGCCTTACCCACCGCCACCAGGCTAAAAGATGCGTCTCCTTCCAGCCCTTTGAGACAGTCGCAGACGACGGATCGACCCCCAACCCTGTTTACACCCGCCTGAAAAATCCTTAACAGATCCCCACGGGTCTTTTCTATCACCTGCATGCATCCACTCCCCTTCCATTGACATAAATACCCGGCTTAATTGTGGTAAGCTCCCCCGAAACTACCGGTTCGAGGCAATCGCGTTGGAAAGCATACAGTTAAGCCATAATTTCAGCCGCAACATACTCCTTCGCATGACCGTCATAGGTCTGGTCGTGGTCGGCCTGTTGTACTGGAAGTTCGATCTTATCAACAATATCTATTTCAGAAACCAGCTGACACCCACCGGCATGGTAATCAACGGAGCCATCCTGTTGCTTTTTCTGACGGGACTGGCCCGCCTGATCCAGATTCTGGTGCGTTATCACAGGGAGGAAAAAGCGGTTCGGATGGTCATGGCTAATCTCGCCGGCGGTGCAGATCCGATGGGCGATATCCCGGAAGACCGAATCATCAGCCGCCGCTTTCGGACCATGGAGGAACTGCACAAGAGCAACACGCCCATTAATCACAACGCCCTCGCATCCACCCTGGTGGCTTCCGAGAGCACCCAAAACAGCTTTCCCAGATTCATCAACAACACGCTGATACTGACCGGCGTCTTCGGCACTATCGTATCCCTTTCCGTTGCCCTGCTCGGGGCATCCGACCTGCTCGAATCAGTCGTCAACGTGGATGGCATGGGACTGGTGGTCCACGGTATGTCCACCGCACTGTCGACCACCATTACGGCCATCATCTGCTATGTCTACTTTGGTTACTTTTTTCTGAAAACCGGCGATGTGGAGACCAATCTGGTGAGTGCCGTCGAGCAGATTACGACAAGCTATTTTATGCCGCGTTTTCAGGTGCATACCGAAACCGTGCTGCACCAGTTCGCCGGATTGATCCGGTCCCTGCAGGGCCTGATCGGACAACTGAAAACCTCCCAGGACTCTTACGGGCACCTGGCGACCCAGATGCAGGATTCCCAGACTGCCTTTGAAGACCTTGAAACCAGGATAGTTACCGCCCTGGTGGATGTGTATCGCAGCAAACTGCAACCAATCACCACGGACATGGAGGATATCAAGTCACTCCTTAAACTCGGCTTCCGGTTGCCTGACGAACCAGCACCTGACGAACCAGCACCTGACGAACCGGCATGAGTTCGAACAGCGGTTTTGTCGATCTGCGCCTGAACGGGCAGGAGAATCAGCTCCAGGAGGGCTTCTGGCCATCCTTCACCGACATAATGACCGTGGTGGTCATGATATTCATGATGGCCATGGTGATCCTGCTGCTGCGAAACATCGAACTCGTACGACAGCTCCGGGCCACCATGGAAGCCGAGCGTTCTGCCGTGGAACTGGCCCGCTCCACAGGCGAGGAACGGGAAAGCCTGGCGCTGCGACTGATAGAAGCTGAAAATCAGCTGGCGATGGAGCGGATAAAGCTGATGCGGCTGAGTGAGCAGTCACAGCAGCAGGAAAGCACGATCAATGATCAGACGGACAGGATCTCGCAGCTGAGCGTCGTAAACGAGGACCTGAATCTGCGCCGGGATCAGCTGGAGGCCGAGAACTTCAGTCTGAACCAGCTGCTGCTCCAGTCGGAAACCCGCGCCAATCGCCTGGAGCAGGAGCGTGATGATCTGAATGCGGAGCGCAGGACGGCGAAGCAACAGCTTACCGATACACAAAACCGACTGGCGTCCCTGCAGGCGGATCTGGACAGAATGAAGGGTATGCAGGAGACGATAAACCAACAGCTTGCCAATCTCGAGCAGAGATACAGTCAGCAGTCTCTCATCCTGATGGAGACCCGGAGTAAACGCCGCCAGACCGGTAGCCGACTCAATTCTCTGCAGGGGGAGTACGACGAACTCAAGGTTAAATACGACAGGCTGGTGCGTCCCGCCCGTTCCCCTCGGGGACGTTATCTGGTGGAGGTGCGATTCTCGAAGGCTGGGGAAAAAACGCTCATCGAGTATTCGACAACGGGTCGGACCGGATTCGAATTTATCAGTCAGGAAAAACTCGAGCAACGACTGACAAAACTAAAAAACTCGAAGTCGATCGGGCTTTACATTAAAGTCATCTTCCCGGAAGACAGTGGACTGAGTTTTGACGAGGCATGGTCCTTTACCTCTGATTTGCACTCGCGCTACGACTATTATTCACAAGGGACCACCCCGCCGGCATCTCCCGATGTACCATTGAATGAACCAGGGAAAGCACGTCAATGATCAGATTCATCCACTGCGTCAAACGCCGTTCCGACCTGACACCTGAAGAGTTCCGCAGATACTGGAACAGCGCGGAATTCTCGGCTCTGCTCGAGTTTCTGGGCCGCCTGACAGATGCCCGCAAGGTCGAGAGAAACCTTACGCTGCTCATCGACATGAACACGGAGCTCATGAAGGAGCGCGGATCCAAGGAGCCTTTCGACGGCGTCCTCGAAGTCTGGTTCGACAATGCGAGGATTTTCGACGATGAACATGAAGGCTCGGAACTCAATAAGTTCCTGGAGCAGATGGAGAACTTTCAGAAACAGTTTATCGACTTCGGTGAATCGATGCGGTTTTTCACCGAATGGAACCCGCCGGAAGGATCCCTGGAGGATCCGATAACATTCGGATTTAGTTAAAAATCGAATGTAGCAGGCTACGTTAATACTATAATCACCAGTTCAATGGGGCCGTGCATTCCGTGGGTCAGGGTCTGTTCTATATCCGCGGTCTTGGACGGCCCGGAGATCAGCAGCGCGTTGGTGGGCATGCAACGGTTCCAGCCTTTCTTTTCCACCACATCGGCAAAACTGGAATGGATTGCCCCGGCATCCAGCACAGCGAAATGAATCGGCGGTACCAGCGACATGGATCGGGGTTCCGCCGGTGTGGGCCAAAGAATAAGCGTACCGGTGGCCGCCACGCCGGCCCGGACCGAGGTGACCGCCGCCTCGATCTCGAAAAAAAGCTGTTCCCTGCAGACTTCGATCTCCTGTACGAAACCGACAAGATCCGGCAAGCCCTGCTGCTGCCTTGAAGCCTCCCGAATCTCCTCACCCAGCGGTCCATCGGGCCCGTAAAGCAGGTTGCTGATCGCCTTTTCACGGCAAAGCCGCTCCAAAAGGTGTGTCCAACCGGAGCGTTCGACCCGGTAAACCTGCGCATGCATGGCCTCGGCCCGGCGTTGAAACTCCCCCACCAGATCCTTCGGGCACCGATTCGAAAGAGCCACCCCCGATCGTCCGATCCCACCTGCGCGCCCTTTACCCTTGCGGCGCAATCGTGCCAGTATCCGGTCCCGCGGCTCACTCATGCTCCACTCCCCGCTTAAGGCAGATATCATGCAGGTTTTTTTCAGCCGGTATGGGTAGGCTCCTGCTCCTTATCCAGGGGCCAAACAGGCGGGGCAATACAGCAGGTACACGCGTGGCAAAAAACACCGCGACGCAATAGATTTGCGGCCTGGAAAAAATCAGTTGCCAGAGCCGCCAGACCAGGGCTTCCCGGAAACGCCTGCGACTCCCGGACCCGGCAATCCCTTCCGGATCCCTTTTAACGCCTTCGGCACGCAGACGATTGAGCAGTTCCGGAATAGGAATGCCTACAGGACACACCTCACTGCAGGCACCGCAAAGCGTGGAAGCAGTCGGGAGCATGCCCAGCCTGTCGAGGCCCGCAATCTGCGGTTCCAGCAGGGAACCGATGGGGCCCGGAATCGTGCCGGGATAGGCGTGACCGCCCAGCCTCGAATAGACAGGACAGTGATTCATGCAGGCACCGCAACGAATGCAGCGCAGGGTGGCATCCAGCTCCCGGTCCTGACAGATTCGGGAGCGGCCATTGTCCAGCAACACCAGGTGCACCTCCTCCGGTCCGTCCCTCTCATCCCGGCGTCGCGGGGAACTGATCATATTGAAGTAGGTGGTAATCGACTGACCGGTGGCGGATCGCACCAGGATATCCAGCAGGGGTGGAATATCCGAAAGTTTTTCAACCACTTTCTCTATGCCCATGACGGCAATGTGAACCTTGGGCAGCGTCGTACAGAGGCGTCCGTTTCCCTCGTTCTCCACCAGGCACAGCGTCCCGGTCTCGGCCACCGCGAAATTGACGCCTGTCAGTCCCACAGGTGCTTCAAAAAACTTTCGGCGCAGCAGCCGCCTGGCATCCCCTGTCAGGGTCTTGATGTCCTCGGTATAGGAAACATCGGGAAATTTTTCCTTGAAGAGCCGCGCCACCTGCGCCCTGTCCTTGTGGATGGCAGGGGCGATAATGTGGGAGGGTCTCTCGCCTGCAAGCTGCACGATGAACTCACCGAGATCCGACTCCAGGCAGTCGATACCCCGGGCCGCCAGGTAGCCATTGAGGCCCATCTCTTCGGATACCATCGATTTGCCCTTGATAAGCTGCAACGCATCATGGCCTCGCATGATTTCGAGCACTGTCTGGTTCGCATCGTCCGCTGTCTCTGCCCAATGCACCCGAATGCCATTGCGGGTGCAGTTTTTTTCAAGCTGCTCCAGCAGTTCCGGAAGCCGGGATATGTTGTCTGCCCGTATTCCGGTGGCAGCCCGGCGCAAATCGTCCCACTCTTCAGGGTCCGGAAAGGCCGAGCGGCGCTTGGCCATCAATAGATCCATCCTGGCACGAAACGTCCTGCGAATGTGGGGATCCCCGATGGCCTCTCGAACACCTTTTCTGAACTCAGCGTCCTGATGCATCCGCTATACACTCCAGTAGGAAACTAATAATCTGTTCGAGACACGGCTCATCCCCTGATCAAGTGGGTAGATTACCGTTGTAGGGTCGAATGAATTCGACCCTACGATTCTGCTGAAAGAGGGGAAGAGCCCAAGAAACTATACTAACCTGATATTAACGAAGCAGTAGCATAGCCAGGTGACCCATGAATGAATTTGCCAATAAGATGAAGCTCAAGGAGATGGCGGAAGAGGACATCTACTTCGCCAAGCGCGATCGGGAACTGATAGAGGCACTGAGGCAGAGACGCCTGAAGGAGCATGTACAGTGTCCTTCGGAGGACAGCAAGGACCAGGCGAAGGCCTACGAGAAAAAGTTCAAGAAGATAACCCGAAAGCACCACAACGATGCCAAATCCATGATCGAGGCCTACAGGAAACTGATCAGAAAAATTCGCAAGAAGTGTGCCTCACTGGCGGGATAACAGACAGCTCAGCGCCTCCACGCGACCTTGTCCCGCAGATAAAGCGGCAGGGCCTGTTCCGCGGGAACCGCCTTTCCTTCCCCGAAACCCGCCACCCCCAGCAAAGCCACATCCCGGGCGCTGCAGAGCAGCTCTGTTTCATAGGACCGCAGGGACTCACCGAACCGCCCTTCAAGGATGTCACCATAAGACCCCCAGCCGGATCCCAATCCCAACCAGCCGGTGCCATCCGGAGGTTCCAGGTCCGATGGCAGGACCAGTCTGTCTTCCTGCACGGGTGAGACCAGACCGTTTCGATCCACCTGATAACAACCCCAGTAGAGCTCATTCATACGAGCGTCGAAAGCGGGTAAGAGCCGTTCGGCACCGTACTCACGGAAACCTCCTTGAGCCAGGGCGGCCAGGGTAGAGACAGGCACTACGGGAAGATCGGCGCCGAAGGCCGCCCCCTGCACCACGCCCGTGGCGATACGCACCCCGGTAAAAGAACCCGGCCCCCGGCCAAACGCCAGGGCGTCCAGTGCGCTGAGGGTCAGCCCCGCTTCCGCCAGCAGTTGCTCCATCATGCCCAGAATCAGTTCGCTGTGCCTGCGTGGCTCTACCTCAAAACGCTCCTGAATATCTCCGTCGATATACAGGGCAGCCGAGCAGGCTTCGGTGGCGGTCTCTATGGCGAGCAGTTTCATGCCGGTATTGTATCGGAAAAGAAACGCTGTACATCCGCCATCTCCCGGGTCCTGGCCATGGGCGGCATGCTATTCAGGAACATCCTTCCGTAGCCCTTTTTAAGCAGCCTGGGATCGCAGACTACCAGCAGGCCCCGGTCCGTCACATCGCGAATGAGTCGGCCAGCCCCCTGTTTCAGGGCAATGGCGGCCTGAGGCACCTGGTACTCCATAAAGGGGTTTCCCCCCTGCTTTCTCAACGCCTCGATGCGCGCCTGCAATACAGGATCTCCGGGAGATGCGAAAGGCAGCTTGTCGATGATGACACAGGATAGCGCCGCTCCCCTTACGTCCACCCCTTCCCAGAAACTGGCCGTAGCCAGGAGTACGGCGTTGCCCAGCTCCCTAAAAAGCCGCAGCAGCTCACCCTTCGGCGCATTGCCCTGGACCAGGATCGGATAATCTATCCGTCCCTCGAGCAGCTTTGCCGCCTCACGCAGGGCCCGGTGGCTGGTGAAAAGCATGAATGCGCGCCCCTGGCTTGCTTCCAACACCGGCACGGCGATCTCCAACACCGCAGCCGTGTAGTCCGGTGAGCCCGGGTACGGCAGTCCCCGGGGAACAAACCACAGGGCCTGCCCCGGATAATCGAAGGGGCTGTCCCACAGGGTCGTCTCTGCCCCATTCAATCCGAGTTGATGCTGAAAATGATCGAAGTTGCCGCCAACCGCCAGGGTTGCTGATGTGAACACCCAGGCGGCCCGATGACATTCCATCTGTTGCTGGAACAGACCGGCAATCTCCAGGGGTGTCCGGTTCAGACGAAAGCTGTGGCGCTGGGTCTCGAACCAGCGAATTTCAAGATCGTCTTCCCGATCGCAGAATGTCGCCAGATTTTCTCGAAGCTGGCGGCAGCGATCATGACAGCTGTCCAGGCCCTTGCCCCGGCCCTTAAGGGTGTACAACTGTTGCTCGAGTTTTTGCAGGGCTTGCCGCAGGCTGGCCAGTGCAGACTCCACCCTTTCATCCGAAACCACCTCGGACCATGAGGCGCGCCGGTTGTCCAACCCGAACAACAGCCGCAGATCACGCGCCATTTTTCCGATCCGCGCTGTCTGCTCGGGCAGTTCTTCAAGATCCCCCGCATCGCGCCGGTACTCGATCTCCGTGTCCTTGACCAACTCGGTGATCTGGCGTCCGCTCACGGTGGAGCCAAAAAAATTGCTCGCGACCTCCGGAAGCTGGTGAGCCTCGTCCACGATAAAACAGTCGGTGTCGGGCAGCAGCTCCCCGAACCCCTCTTCCCGCAACGAAAAATCCGCACACAGCAGATGATGGTTGATGACCACCAGATCCGCCTCCTGGGCCCTGCGCCTCGCCTCCACCAGATGGCAGACCGAGTATGAGACACACTCCTGGCCGAGACAGTTGTCGGTCGTGGAGGTTACAAAAGGCCAGATCGAGGCGTCTTCCGGGATATCGCCCATTTCCGCGATATCGCCGGACGGTGTCTTTCCCGACCAGCGCCGGATCTGCATCAGATGATCCACCATCTCACGGGATCTCAGACGTCCCTCCGACAGCGTGTTCTCCATGCGGTGAATGCACAGATAGTTGGCGCGTCCTTTCAACAACGCCACGTTGGTGGGGAGCGCGAGTGCATCTTTGATGAGGGGGAGGTCCCTGTGGAACAGCTGATCCTGCAGGTTCTTCGTGCCGGTGGAGATGATCACCTTCCTACCGGAGATAAGCGCGGGAATGAGATAGGCAAAGGTCTTGCCCGTGCCGGTGCCGGCCTCGGTAATCAGCACGCCGCCCTGCTCCAGGATACGACCCACCTGTTCGGCCATCGCCTGCTGTTGCGGTCTGTAGGAGAACTGCTGCAGAGTATTGGCAAGCAGACCTTCCGGCCCCAGGATCTCAGTGATGTCCCTCATCCATGTTTTAGGACTGGTTGTCCCAAAGCTCCGGTTCCAGACCATCTTCCCGCGTCCAGGCCAGCCTTCCGATCACCTTGAACCGGGCCACTGACAAGGCCCCTCGTCTGGCGCGATTGCTGCTGGACTTGTTGATATATTCGAGCAGATCCTCTCGCTCGGCTTCGTAGATCTCATAAGGCTCATAATCCTCATCCATGAGGACCAGAATCACCGATTCCCACGCCTGACCCACTTTTACTTGTCCGATACGTTGACCACCTTTGCTTTCGTCGAAAATGGTCCGGCTCTTGATCTGTATTTTCTTGTCATTGCGACCGGGGTCGATGGCATCTATGCCACCCGAGGGCTCGGACGCCGGCTGGAGCTGCAGTAATCTCAACACATCGTGCAGCGCGATCTCGTTACTGACACCAGGCAGGGGTTTACCGGTGGTACGCCGGTAATCCGCAGCCAACTGCCGCGCCTGGGCGATCAATTTATCTACGGCATAGACGCTCATGCGGTCCCCTTCATTCGCGGAATTGTAACCCAATCCGGTTTGAGGCGCGCGTTAACGATATGCCTGTGCCTTTCGCTCCGCCGCCTCGGCAGAGTCCGAATCCCCCGCTGCCCTGTAGCCGCGCGCCATAAGTCTCCAGTTGTCGCGCACCAGTTCGGCATCACCGCCGGCCAGGCTGTTGGACTTGGCGGCCAGTTCCACTGCCATGCCGTACTGTCCCTGCTTCATGCGCAAGGATGCCAACCTGTGCCACACATGGGCGTTTCTGGGTTCTATCCTTAACGCCCGTTCCACTGACCCAACCGCGGCAGTCAGATCTTTGGCCGCCTCCTGTCGTGATGCCTCCTCCAGCAAGGCTGCCACCGGCAGACTGTACTGGGGAGCTATGGCCGCGGAAGCCTGGGGTTCATAGGCGCTTGTCCGCGCACCCTTCCGGCTTTGGTCTGAGCCACCCCGATCGTCCGGCAGTGATGAAGAGGAACGCATTGCCGGAGACGACCGCATGGGTGTACTGCAGGCCCCGATAGGCAGAGCCAGGACTATCAGCCAGATCATCATGGATCTTTTCCTGATCATTTGAAAATCCTCTTGAACAGGGTACTTAGAGGGTCATTCGCCTCGGCGACACAGGAAGCATCGGTATCGGGGGCGGAACCCCTGATAAAAGGAAACTCCTGCGCCCCCTCGCACCTTGCATCGGCCCTCAGACCGGACATCGGGTCAACCCAGACTGCCTCCACCGATTCCGGTCTCGGCAGATCCAGCGGGACCGGGTCCGTCCTGCGCATTATATCTCCCCAGATCCGCAAAGCCCCCTGTGCCCCCGTAAGACCCGCCGGCTTGTTGTCGTCCCGGCCGATCCAGACCACCGCCACCCTGTTGCCGCTGAAGCCGGCAAACCAACTGTCTTTCAAATCGTTGGTGGTGCCGGTTTTTCCCGCAACGTTCAGCTGATCGCTCAAAAATGCCGACAGGCCTTTTGCCGTGCCGGAGCGAACCACTTCCTGCAGGTTCCTGTTAAGCAGGTAGACCGACCCGGCCGGTGCAACCTGGCTGACCGTCAATGGATAGCGTTGCAATTTGGAACCATCTGCCGCCTGCACCTCGCGAATTGCCCTTAAGGGTGACCGGAAACCACCGGCGGCGAAGGTTTGATAGATTTGCGCCACCTCCAGGGGGCTCAGGGATACTGCGCCCAGCAACAGGGCAGGAATGGCCTGGACCGGTCGGTCGATTCCGAGATGCCCAAGCAGATCCAGCACCCTCTTCAACCCGACGTCCATCCCCAGGCGCACCGTGGCCACATTGTAGGATTTCGCCAACGCCAGATGCAGAGGCACTTCGCCATGGTTTTTGTGGTCGAAGTTCCGCGGTGACCAGACACTTCCGTCCTTACCGCCAACACGAATGGGATCGTCGCTCAACTTCGTCACGAGGTTATACCGGTCCGGCAGCATCAGCGCAGCCAGATAGACCACCGGCTTTATCAGGGATCCGATGGGACGCCTTGCATCCAGCGCCCGGTTGAATCCCGCGTATCCGGCACGCCGCCCGCCCACAACCGCAAGCACCTCACCACCTTCAGATCTGGCCACGACAGCCGCAGCCTCCAGTTTTCCCACCGGAAGACGATGCCTCTTTTCCAGTTTCCGGAGGCGTTCGCTCAGCGCTGTCTCTGTCTGTTGCTGTATTTCCGGATCCAGGGTGGTGAAGATGCGCAGCCCCTCGGACGTCAGGTCCTCCGGACGATAATCCCGCCGCATCTGGCGCCGCACCAGATCGAGAAACGCGGGATAACCGCTGCCGCCTTTTTTGCCGCGTTTAACGACACCAAGCGGCGCCTTGGCTGCTCTGTTTTTCTGTTCTGCAGTAACGATTCCCTGGCGATGCAGCACGTCAAGTACCAGGTTGCGCCGCTTCCCGGCCCGCTCCGGATGAATCCTTGGATCATACAGAGAGGGCCCGCGAATTATGCCGACCAGTAATGCAAGCTTGGGCAGATCCAGCTCATCCAGGGGGCGATTGAAATAGAAGTGACTGGCCAATCCGAAACCGTGTATGGCGCGGCTTCCGTCCTGGCCCAGATAGATTTCGTTCAGGTAGGCGGTCAGGATCTCGTCCTTGCTGAAGCGACGCTCGATGATAAGCGCCATCGCCGCCTCATTCAGCTTGCGCCACAGGCTTTTTTTCCGGGTCAGATAAAGATTTTTTGCCAGCTGCTGAGTCATGGTACTGCCTCCCTGCACCACCCCTCCGGCCTTCAGGTTGGCCCAGACCGCACGCAGGATGGCTTTCAGATCCACCCCATGATGGGAGTAAAAGGCACGGTCCTCGATGGAGATCAGCATACCAATCAGTATCTCCGGCACCTCATCCAGGTCAACCGGCACCCGGTCTTCATTGTGGGCCGCGTAGATACTGCCGACCTTGGGCGTCTCCAGGCGAACCAGCGCCTGCGGCCTGCCCTTTCCATCCACCATGGAGTTCAGCACGCCTCCCCTGAAATCCAGGTCCAGATAACGGCCCGACGCCTGTCCATCCCAGAATGTGAAAGGCCGGGTGCGCACGATAATGCGATCCCTGTTGCGCGACCAGGCCGCCGGCCGCTTCGGGTAGGTCACCTTGCGATATCCCAGGCGCTGAAACTCGGCCTCGAGCTGGCCGGGGGAAATCTTTGCGCCCGGGTAGAGTTCCAGCGGCCTGCCGTAGACCTGGGCCGGCACCGCATGGCGGTTGCCCTGGAAACCGGTCCTGACCTTGTGATCGAGGTATAGCAGATAGACACCTGTGATTGCCGCCACAAGCACCAGGGGTACAACAAACCTGGATAACCTGGATCTTCCGGTACGGCGGCGCCCGCGCTTTGTGCGGCTTCTTTTTGCCGGGGCCTTCTTCCCGTTCCGTGCCGGTTTACGCGGCTTTCTGGTATTTTTTCGAAACGTGGCCATGAAGTGATCGTACTTGGGGTTCTACAGCAGGCCGGTTATTCACTTTCCGCTAAGGGGAAAGGGCTCCAGATCAGAGGCGATGCGTTGGTTCAGATCACCCACCCAGTGAGGCACCACGCCATTTGAGTCCCCCGGGGGATATTTCCTGAAGTCCCGGGGTGCAATGATGACATCAACCTTTTCCGCACCGACAAGTGCAGTCATGACAAACAGTTCCTCAACTGTACGATCGCCCATGGCGAGACAACCCTTGGAGACATCACGGCCGTGGATGAAAATATCGCCACCAAGACGTTTCCGACCATCCAGGGCGGCCATCTCCCGATCGAAGGCATTGGGATAATCCAGCTTCATCGACAGATGAAATGCACTGTGGGGATTGAGTCCTACAACATCGTAGCGACCTTCCGGAACCTGCCGATCCCCTTCAAACAGCTTGGGTCCCGGATGTCCGCTCAAGCCCCTGATTGGGTAATCACGAATGTGCAGCCACTCGCCCTCCGATTTGGCCCACAGTTCAAGGGTGCGGGTTTCCTTTATCGCCAACAGCATAGCTGCCTGCGGTGGCCAATGGGCACCTGCAAAACGGAAACGCGGCGTAAGCCTGGCCGATGCCGGTTTCTCCAACCTGCGTAAAACCTTGTCAACATCCTGCTTCATCGTCCCCTCTGGAAAGGCGGGTCCACTCGCGCCCAGCGCGATGAGTAAAAACGGGATCGTCAGGACAGCCCAGCGGGTTTTCAAGTGTAAGATGATCTGATTCACCCTCGTGTCCCGTAAAAACCGGGGAGTGCGGTATCATATCAAAACAGACATGAACAATAACGCCCAAACAGATTCGAGCACGCTCTCGGTGGCCATAACAGGGTCAGGCGGAAGCGGCGTGGTGACCAGCGGACAAATACTGCTCCGGGCTTTGGCAAATGCGGGCTACTATGGCCTCATGGGCCGCTCGGCCGGCCCGCAGATCCGTGGCGGTGAATCGGCGGTCATGCTGCGTTCGGGTATCGAGCCCGTGGAATGCCTGGACGACCGTTTCGACATCCTGATGTCCCTGGACTGGCTCAACGTCAGCCGTTTTGCCGAGGAGATACCCCTGACTGCGGAGAGCCTGATCATATGTGATGCCGCCGAAGGGGAGATACCGGAGGCGATTGCCGGCCACGGAGCGCGGGTGATGGAACTGCCTTTGAAGGAATTGGCCAAGGCAGTTGAGGGCGGCAGGATCAACATGGTCGCTTTGGGGGTACTGGGGGATCTGCTGGGTATCCCAGAATCTGTCATTCTGGAGGTTATCGGTACCACCCTCGGTCGCAAGGGCCCGGAGATAGTCGAGTCCTCCGGTCAATGCATCAGTAACGGATACGCTGCGGAAAAGAACCACAGGCCGGCCAACAAACTGCCGCCGGTGGAAACGCCGCCGCCGCGCTGGGACATCAGCGGCAACGAGGCGAGCGGTCTTGGTGCATTGCGGGGCGGTGTGCGGTTTGTAGCGGCCTATCCCATCACACCGGCAACCGAAATGCTGGAGTGGCTTGCCCCGAACCTCGAAAAAGTGGGTGGCTCACTGCTCCAGGCGGAAGATGAGCTGGCTTCGATCAATATGATCATCGGCGGCTCCTTCGGCGGCGTCCCATCGCTTACCGCCACATCCGGCCCCGGGCTCAGCCTGATGATGGAGGGCCTGGGCCTGGCAGTAACCAGTGAGACACCGATCGTGGTCGCCAATGTAATGCGCGGCGGCCCCTCGACCGGCATCCCGACAAAATCGGAACAGTCGGACCTGAACATATCGCTGTATGGGTTTCATGGTGATGCACCTCACCTGGTGCTGGCGGCCCTGAACATTCGCGACTGCACCTTTGCCACCGAATGGGCGGTGCGCCTGGCTGAACAGTTTCAGACGGTCGCCATCGTGCTTTCGGATCAATCACAGGGGCAGGCGCGGAGTGTCATAGATCCGCCGCCGGCAGCACCCATCGGGCCGGGACGCAGAGTCGCGGAGCCGGAAATCGAAGACTACAGCCGCTACTGCATCACCGAGGACGGCATCTCACCGATGGCCATTCCCGGCACACAGGGGGGCATCTACACCGCGGACGGCCTGGAGCACAACGAGAAGGGGACACCCTCCAGCATGCCGATGGATCACCAAAATCAGCTGGACAAGCGGCGGGACAAACTGGCGGGGCTGGACCCTGGAGAGCATTGGGCGGAGATCCGGGGCACCGGAAAAGCGTGCCTCATTACCTGGGGGTCTTCCTCCGGAGCCGCCTTCGAGGCAGGCCGGCGCCTGGAAGCGCGAGGTGAACCGGCCCGGGTAATCGCGATCAGGTTGTTGAGTCCGCTGCCGGAAAAAGCCTTGAAAACATTGCTGGAGGATGCCCAAAGGGTACTGGTGGTGGAACAGAATCATGGCGGACAACTGTTCCACTATCTACATTCCCTGGATCTGCTGCCCGAGACTGCCCGGGTGCTCGCCAAACCCGGCCCTCTGCCGATTCGTCCCGGAGATATCCTGGACAAGCTGTCTTAGGGCCTGTTAACACTAGTCGGAATTCAAATGCACGGAACTAATCCTGTATCAGAGCTGAAACCCAAACACTACAAGTCCGGGATCAAGCCCGTCTGGTGTCCCGGATGCGGGGATTTCTCCGTGCTCAGCGCCGTCACCAAGGCCCTGGCCTACCTGGCCCTGCCGCAGCAGAACGTGGCCATGATATCCGGAATCGGCTGTTCCTCACGGCTTCCCGCCTACATATCGGCCTATGGCTTTCACGGCGTACATGGCCGTGCCCTGGCCGTCGCTTCCGGACTCAAGGCTGCCAGGCCGGATCTGACCGTTCTGGTAGCCGGTGGCGATGGCGACGGGTTTTCCATCGGCGGCAACCATTTTCTCCATGCCTGCCGACGCAACATGGATTTGACCTATATCGTCATGGACAACGAGGTCTATGGCATGACCAAGGGGCAAGCCTCGCCCACCACGGCGCCCGACTGGGCCGAAAGCAAACTCACGCCCCATGGTCCCGGGGTGCCAAGCTTCAATCCCACCTCCATCGCGCTGGCTTCCGGTGCGACATTCATAGCACGGGGGTTCACCGGTGATCCGAACGGTCTGACAAAGCTGCTGGTGGAAGCGATACAACACCCCGGCTTCGCCTTCGTCCAGGCATTGAGTCCCTGCCCTACCTACCGCCCGGAGCACAAACAATGGAAAAAGGAGGTGCACGGCCTCGAAGAAGGGCCGACATCGGATCCGGGCATCGCCGCACAGCGGTTACAGGCGGATGACGGCATGTCCACCGGCTTGTTCTATCAAGCCGATGTGCCGGTCTGGCAGCCGGAAAACAAGGTATCGTGCCAGAGCGCAGCGCTGGAGAAGGCCTTTAGCGTATGAACAGGGTAATAGATACGCTCCCGGAATTCCTGCTGCATGCCATCGTACTGGAACGCGAATCTGTCGAGCGTTATGAGGAGTTGGCAGACAGCATGGAGATCCACAACAATCCCGAAATCGCCCGGCTATTCAGAAAACTGGCCGGTTTCGGTGAACTGCATGCGCAGGAGATTGAACAGCATGCCGAAGGAATGGAGCTTCCCCAGTTGCCACCCTGGGATTTCAAGTGGATCACACCCGAAAGCCCGGAAGCGGGAGACATGGACGAGGTCCACTATCTGATGGACAGAGGCACGGCCCTCGAGTTTGCCATCCACAACGAAACAAGAGGCAGGGATTTTTACGCCCATGTCGCGGCCACGTCCTCCAGCGAAGAGGTTCGAAGATTGGCCGCGGAGTTCACCGAGGAAGAAAACTGGCACGTGGACATGCTCAAGGCCTGGATTCGTAATCTCGCAGACCCGGACAACCTGCCGCCTGAAGACCTGGATCCCCCCAACGTCACCGAATAACACCTTACTGCCGAGCACTGCCACACCCTGTGACGCAGACAAAACCGCCATTCCAAAGAGCCCCTAGGCCCCATATCTGGTGGTAATCGGGATTAAAAATCGCACATATAGGGAATTCAGCCGTAAACGCCAGTTTAGTCTTTTAATTCGTAAACCGGCTTTTAAGCGACCAATCGGCTTGCGGTTTCGGTGCAAATACTGGAAAATACGAAGGTATTTGCGTCTTGGCAAGGGTTTTTTTGTAGCTCTTATAGGGAAAACCCGTGTGTGGACCCAAGAAAATTAAGACTACTCACTCTTTAGCTTGAGGGACATACCCATTTCAGATTGAGCTGATAGTTTCTACCCTGGCCACGGGTTGCCGGGAGAAATCGGGTAAATTTGTAACTTCAATATTCTGATGGTTTTGGGAGAAATTCCTTGGTTCTGAAAGCAACGCCAACCGGCAACGACCAGCCCCTGAGGCCTGCGGATTTTTCTAGTCTCGCCTCGGCCCTGGATTATGCCGCCCTGGGACGAACCGGAAGCAATTACCATACGGGACGGGGCGAGTTGTACGCCGTTGTCACCTATACGCAGCTGCGTGAGCAGTCCCTGCAGCTGGCACGGCGCCTCCAAAGCCTTGGGCTTGAACGGGGTGCACGGCTGGCGATCGTCTCGGAAACCCACCCTGATTTCCTGCGCTTTTTCTTCGCTTGTCAGTATGCAGGCCTGATACCGGTTCCGATGCCTATTCCGCTGAACCTCGGCGGACACAAGGCCTATGTGGCGCAGATCCGGGCCATGCTGCAAAGCTGCCGTGCATCTGTGGCGATGACCCCCGAGGGTTTTAAGCATCTGCTCGGTGAAGCGCTGCAGGGACTGGAACTGGAATTCTGGGGAACACCGGCGGATTACGACGCACTGGACGAAAACGAGTCGGACTTCTGTCCACTGGAGTCCGGTGAGCTGGCCTACCTTCAGTACACCTCCGGCAGCACGCGATTTCCGCGGGGTGTGATGATCACTCAGCGGGCCGTTATGAGCAACCTGGCCGGCATTATTACAGAAGGCCTCGCTGTAAGGCCCTCGGACCGCTGTGTCTCCTGGCTGCCGTTTTACCATGACATGGGACTGGTGGGTCTGGTATTGGCACCCCTGGCATCCCAGTTGACGGTGGATTACCTGGGAACCCGTGAATTTGCCATGCGGCCGCGTCAGTGGCTGTCATTGATATCACGGAACCGGGGCACCATTGCCTTCAGCCCGCCTTTCGGTTACGAGCTTTGCAACAGGCGGTTGCGTGAGGGCGTGGGGGAGCAGTTCTATATTAGCAGCTTGCTCGTAGCTGGAGTGGTTGCGGAATCTTTCCTAACACAGGTGCTGCTTGATTTTGCGGAGGCG
>JAQYVO010000188.1 GCA_030145425.1 Chromatiales bacterium
TCGATGGACAGGCTGAGATTGGAGGCGCCGCTGATGTCAAAGACCCAGGTAGCGATGACGTCACGACCCCCGGTGTCTCCATTATTCGTATCGGTGACTCCGAAGAACTCATTGACGTTGCCGTTTTTGATGATACCTTGGGTGTCAGAAGGGAAAGCGCCAGCGCTGTCATCGAGGACATCGAAGGGGATCGTTGGTGAAACGCCCCGTTGGAATTTATTGAAACCATCCGCGGGAGAGGTGAAAGGAATGGCCGGATCATCGGTATAAGAAACGAGATTCTGACTGCCGCTGCCCACCATGTCATAGGCCACCGCTGTGGGCGCTGCCTGTGCATAGGGGGTGTCCATAAACACAATGCTGGGGGTCAGGATCGAAACCAGTATCAGTAGTGTTAGTAATTTTCTACTCATTGGTGCCTCCTTTGACTGTTTGACTAGAGATGATCTAGCTGGACCAAGATGCCGCCCTGAGGACGCAGACGAAAGAACGGGAGCCGTTCCGGCATGGTGGCTTGTTCCCTTGATCCGGGTAAAAGGCCCCCCTGCGCAGAAGGGCCGTGTGATTTAATGGATTATACTAGAGTAGACGCAGGGATTCAACCTGCAATTGCGAGGATTTCGTGCAAGATTGTTAGAAAATGGGTGACTACTCAGGCAATCTAGGAAAAGCATAAGGGGTGAAAGGATTGCCGATCAACGCATCATGAATAGCGTCAATAACATTAAGACCGTGCTTACGGACAGTCGAGATGTAACTCCGAATGGCACAGAAGGTCTCGGCACCGGAGCGAGTTCGAAAAGCGCCTGACACTTTCTGCTTGATCTTTACCATCCGGACATCGCGTTCAGCCAAGTTATTGTCAAAGGGAACGCGAAAGTCGTACATAAATGCCAAGACCTGTGGCTTGTGTTGCTGGAGACGGTCGAGCAGATTCTTGGGTGGTGCTTGCTTCTTACGCCCGCGTTTCCTAGGTGGAGGGTCGGCTGGCGGTGGATTGGCCACCAACCCTTGGGCAAGCAGTTCGTGGTAACGTTGCTCGAAATGAGCGAGAAGCTCCGGAGAAAGCGACGTTTGGTCCAGCGGTGCCGCAGCTATTTCATCTTTAATGTCTAGCAGCAGCTGTGCCATCTCTTGTGCCCAGTTTTGACCATATTGCTCAACGACAAACTGGAGTTCCCGTAAATGGTGGGCGTTGCACAGCGCATGTTGGCAGTTGTCAAAGGTGAAGTAAGATTTCCAATGATCATGCACCGCCCGGCCTGCAAACTGCGGCAAGATTCCAATGGCTTTCATCCCTTCTTGTCCGCGTTTGGGGTGCACACTGTAGTAAGTGAGAAGATTGGTGCCGGCGACATGGAGCCAGTTCAGCTGGCTCTCAACTCGCAAGCCGCTCTCGTCAAAATGGGCGACGTCGGCTGCGATGAGCTGTTGCTGGATGGTCGCCAGGCAGGGTTCCGCTTGATCGACCAGAGCCGCATTGGCGTCTAGCACAAAGGCTTCCGTTGGCGTATGTCCGTAGAAGTCTCCTAACAACTCACAGGTCCGCGCCAGAGGGATGAGTTGATAGTTGTTCAGGTAGCACGCTTGTGCCTTGAGGCTCGGCCCGTATTGCACGGGCTGTGTCACATCCGCAGGAAATTCTCCCTTCACTTGTTGCCTACACCCCGGACAGGTCTTGATTCCGGCCTGATGTTCTGTGACTTCGATGCGCACAGGGGGAACATCAAACACCTGCCGTTTCTCATATCCACCCGACTCTATCAACCGCAAGTCTGTGGCGCAATAGAGACACGTCGAGGCTTCATAGACCTTAATATGGTCTGGCTGCTCCACCATCTCGAGGGTGTGTCCTTTGTGACCTTCCTGACCACCGCTTCGACGGCCCGTCTTCTTGCGCAAACTGCGCGTGCGTGGCTTCTTCAAGCCATCGCTGCTCGGTGGTTTGCCGCTATTCTGGCTGTTCTTAGCCAATTGGTCACGCAGTTCTTGGATCAGCGTCGCTTGCTCTGTCAACTGCCGCTGCAGTTCTACGATGATAGCTATCAGCGTCGCTTTTTCCAGTTGCTCTAGCTGCTGACCATCAATATCCGTTGGCCTTGTCATTGTCTTGAGAATCTACTTGAGTTTCATTAACTGAGCGTTTGATTTTTGCTAGAATCGTGTTAATTCCGTTATCAGGCTATTCAGCCTGAGTAGTAACGAAAGAAGAATTGAAATGGCGTCGAAATGATTGTTACCCGATGTGAAGGGCGCAAGGCGCAGCAGATCGGACGCAAGGGATATCCAACAGCCGCTCGATCTTCAAACATCAAGTCGCCGGTAGAAGGCACAACCGTTCGCGCGGTAGGTGCAGGATGATGGATTCCCCCGGTTGCAGGTGGCGATGGGGCGGCATAACTAACTGCAGCCGTATGTTATTGACCTCAGCATCGTAATAACCGACCGGGCCGCGGTAGCTGCACGATAGGATGTGCGCAGCCACGCTGTTATGCCCGTTGGCGCCAACCTCGATGGCTTCGGGACGGATGGTGAGCAGCACCTGTCCATCGGGCCAGGCTGAACCGTCCACCTCGAGTGGGCCAATGGACGTCTCGACTTTGGCCCCTTGTTTCACACCCGCGAGGAAATTGACCCCGCCGAAAAAACGGGCCACCCGTTCGTCGTTTGGATTTTCATAAAAGATATGGGGATGCCCCACCTGGCGCAGGCGTCCTTCGAACAGCAGCGCGATGCGGTCGGCCAGTGCCACCGCTTCTGACTGATCGTGGGTCACGAACAGGGTGGTGATGCCGGTCTGTTTTTGCAGTGTGCGAATCATGTCGCGCAGCTCTGCGCGCAGGTCAGGTTCCAGATTGCTCAGCGGCTCGTCTAACAGCAGAAGTCTGGGTCGCACCACCAACGCACGGGCCAGCGCGACCCGTTGGCGTTGCCCTCCCGACAGCTCGGTGGGCCAACGCTCCTCGTACCCTGAGAGCCGAACGGCCGCCAGCGCCTCGGCGACGGAGGCGCGGACGCGACTGCGGGTCTCGCCTCTTAGCTTCAGGCCAAAGGCCACGTTATCGCCCACCGACATAAAGGGGAACAGCGCGTGTTCCTGGAAAACCATCACGGCCCCGCGCTTTTCTGGTGGCGTGGCCAGCACCGACCGCCCATCGAACAGCAGATCGCCGCGCGTGGGCTCCAACAGGCCGGCGATCAGGCGCAGCGTGGTCGTTTTGCCGC
>JAQYVO010000219.1 GCA_030145425.1 Chromatiales bacterium
CTGTATAATGTGCGCCGATTTTTCCTTTCGGCTACAGGCCCCAAAGAACTCCCAAGGCGTACCATGATCAGAATCAACGAGAACTATCAGAAGCTTCAGGCCTCTTACCTTTTTTCGGATATCGCCAAGCGCGTTACCGCCCATCAGCAGGCCCACCCCGACGAGAAACTGATCAAACTGGGCATCGGTGACGTCACACGTGCCCTGCCGGATGCCTGCATCAGGGCCCTTCACGAAGCGGTGGATGAGATGGCCAACGACGACAGCTTCCACGGATACGGCCCGGAGCAGGGTTATGACTTCCTGCGTGAAGTCATCGCCAGAGAGGACTTCCAGGCCCGCGGCTGCAATATCGAGGCAGAAGAGATCTTTGTCAGTGACGGTGCGAAATGTGATTCAGGCAATTTTCAGGAGATATTCTCAACCGATATCACCGTGGCCATCCCCGATCCCGTTTACCCGGTCTACGTCGACACCAACGTGATGGCGGGCCGCACCGGTGAGTCCGCGGACGGCCGCTATCAGGGCCTGGTCTATCTCGAGGCAACCAGGGAGAACGGCTTCATTCCGGACCCTCCCGGTCAGCCGGTAGATCTGATCTATTTGTGCTTCCCCAACAATCCCACGGGGGCTATGGCAACGAAGGAACAGCTGAAACTGTGGGTGGACTTCGCCCGTGACAACAAGGCACTGATTCTCTACGATGCCGCCTACGAAGCGTTCGTCCAGGACCCGGACCTGCCCCGCTCAATATATGAAGTGGATGGAGCCAGAGAGGTTGCCATCGAATTTCGCAGCTTCTCGAAAACGGCTGGATTTACCGGTACGCGCTGCGCCTATACGGTGGTCCCCCGCGACTGCATGGCTTATACCGGTTCGGGAGAAGCCACTGCTGTGCACACACTCTGGAACCGTCGCCACACCACCAAGTTCAACAGTGTCTCCTACCCAGTGCAGCGGGCCGCTGAAGCCGTCTACACCCCGGAAGGCAAGTCCCAGGTCCGGGAGCTGATTGCCTACTACCTGAACAACGCCAGGTATATCCGGGAACAGATGGAGACATTGGGGTATGAATGCATAGGCGGGCGGAACTCCCCCTATATCTGGATCGATGGCAAAAGCGATTCCTGGGAATTCTTCGATCTGCTGCTGAACAAGGCCGGTGTGGTATGCACCCCGGGTGCCGGTTTTGGAAAATGTGGTGAAGGCTATATCCGCATCAGTGCCTTTAACAGTTTTGATAATGTCCAGGAAGCCATGGCAAGGATCAGTCGGAGCCTTTAATGCCTATATCAGATGAATTCGAAAACCGCCTTTCCCCCCGTCTTCGGGATATAGCGGCCCATTACGGAACCCCTTTTCACATCTACGATGAGACCGGGATCCGACAGACCGGCGAAGAACTCAAGGAGGCATTCCGCAGCTTCGGGGGCTTCAGGGAATATTATGCCGTCAAGGCCCTGCCGAATCCGCGCATCCTTCAGATCATGCAATCCATGGGTTTCGGTTTCGACTGTAGTTCCATAGCAGAGTTGCAGATGAGCCGGCGGCTCGGCGCCCGGGGCGAGGACATCATGTTCACCTCCACCAACACCAGCAAGGCTGAATTCGACGCAGCCGCCGACGGGGATGGCTGCGTGCTGAATCTGGACGATATCTCCCTCATTGCCAAAGTGGCGGTGATGCCGGAGTTGATCTGCTTTCGCTACAACCCGGGACCCCGAAGAACAGGCAACGATATTATCGGAAACCCGGTGGAATCCAAGTACGGCCTGGCCCATGAACAGTTGATGGATGCCTACCGCACCGCCAGGGACCGGGGTGCCCGTCGTTTCGGCCTGCACACCATGCTTGTCTCCAACGAACGGGACCAGGCATATATGGTGGAGACGGCGCAGATGCTGCTGGAACTGGTGGAACAGATTTCCGCCGAACTGGGTATCAGCTTTGAATTCATCAACATCGGCGGCGGTCTGGGCATTCCCTACGAGCCCGGGGAAGAGATCCTGGACATCCGGTCCATGGCTGCCGGTATCATCGAGGTGTTCGATAAGTTTCGGGAGCGCAACGGCTATGTACCAAGGCTTTATATGGAAAGCGGCCGTTATATGACCGGCCCCCACGGCATCCTGGTCACCAGCGCCATCAATCGCAAGGAGACCTACCGCACCTATATCGGCGTGGACGCCTGCATGTCTGCCCTGATGCGGCCCGGCATGTACGGCGCTTACCACCACATCACGGTAGCGGGCAAACAGGGTGGGCAGGAAACCGTGGACGTGGTCGGTTCGCTGTGCGAGAACAACGACAAGTTCGCCATCCAGAGGCCCCTGCCGGTCGTCGAGGATGGGGATATCCTGCTCATTCACGATACCGGTGCCCACGCTCAGGCCATGGGTTTCAACTACAACGGCAAGCTGCGTCCCAAGGAACTGCTGTTGCGATCAGACGGCACCGTCGAACTTATTCGAAGGGCGGAGACCCTGGACGATTATTTCCGCACCCTGGAGTTTGAACCGGATGTGATGAGGACCGAGCCATAGATTCGATAAGGAACTGATCGAGTGGGTAGATTACCGTTGTAGGGCCGAATTCATTCGGCCAAAAGTCGAATTGGTCGAATGAATTCGACCCTACGGTTCTGCCGGCAGATGGAGTGCGCTTTGTCGAAAATGTTGACTCACCCACTCAATCAAAGCAGATTAGCAAAGCGTAGGAACCGCATCCCACAGAACGTTAAGGCCGCTGCAGCAGGTCGAGAAGCCCTTCCGCCTCTTTCAGGAAATCAGGAACAGCCTTGGAACTGGAGAGTTTTCCGAAACGGTAGAAGAGCGTGTCCCGCCCGCGGGACTCTAAAACCGTATCGGGACGATCGGACAGGTAATCCAGGGCCCGGTCGGTAAAGATCCCACGCATCTTTACGGCATCCCGCGCCAGCAGCACGAACTGCCTGTTGAATGCCTCCCGGCCGTCAAAGGTTACCCGGGTCAACCCGAACCGCTGGCCGACGTTCATGTTGGTTGTCGTTACGGATACCGTGTCACCTGAACTGGAGATTCCCGTTCACGCCCCAGAAAGACGACAGGCTCGCGGCAGCCCCCGCGCCGATGCGCTTGGCAAAGCGCTCCATGAAATCATCCTCGGAGGTGAAATCCACGATCTCCTCGGCCTCGATCACCTCCCTGGCGACATAACTGCTGCTTCCCAGTTCATCCGCAAGACCCAGTTCGATGCTTTCCTCACCGGTCCAGAACAGGCCGCTGAAGATTTCCTCGTTCTCTTTCAGACGATCGCCCCGGCCTTCCCTCACCGCCTCGATGAACTGCTGGTGTATCCGTCCCAGCATCCCCCGTACGTGCTGCTCATCGAAGGAATCGACAGGCGAAAAGGGATCCATGATTCCCTTGTGGCCCCCCGCGGTAATAAGTCTGCGCTCCACGCCAAGCTTTTCCATGGCGTCCACAAAGCCAAAACTGTTCATCAATACACCGATGGACCCGACGATGCTCGCCTTGTCGACATAGATCTTGTCGGCCGCCACGGCCATGTAATAGCCGCCGGATGCACAAAGGTCCGTGACCACGGCATAGAGCGGTGTGTCGGGATATTTCTCCCGCAGCCGTCGAATCTCATCGTAGACATAACGGGACTGAACCGCGCTTCCCCCGGGACTGTTGACCCGCAATATGACACCCTTTGTGTCCGTATCCTCGAATGCCTTCCTCAGGCTGCTTATGATGTTGTCCGCGCTGGCTTCCTTATCGTCGGCTATGACACCCTTTACCTCCACCACGGCCGTGTGCTTGCCGCCGGGTGTCAGGCCGGTATCCAGAAACGTGCTCGGCATCCAGATCACCAGCAGGGTGACCAGGTAGGCAAACGTCAGGAACTTGAAAAAAATGCCCCAGCGACGGGCACGCCGCTGCTCATTGAGAGACGCAGAGGCCAGCTTTTGAATCAGATCCTTCTCCCATTTTCCTGGTTCCCTGTCGTCAGTTTGTTTTTCCATATCGTCTTTCTCTGTCATCGGTTCATCTACTTTCAGATTGGGTTCTTGTGCCGCTTAAGGCGCAGATGTCCTCGGATATATCGGAAGATACACCGAACCCTGAACAGCTAACCGTCGTCCAGCCAGCCGATCAAATCGGCTATATCCTCCAGAATTGTCAACGGCCCATGCCCCACTAATCGCTCCGGTTCATGGGCTCCATAACCTGCCGCCACACTCCTGACACCCGCATTGCTGGCCATCTGCAGATCG
>JAQYVO010000287.1 GCA_030145425.1 Chromatiales bacterium
CGGCCGGGGTTCGAAGCGGTAGTGCGCGGACAACGCCAACAGGGTAGGATGGAACCGGATTGCATCATTACGGCGCTCGAGCACAGCCGACTTCAGGTTGTCATACAGCAGCACCCTCGGCAATGCTCCCCAGGTGTTAAAGGCGGCGACATGGCCGCGCAGGAAGCTCTCCATGCGTTGATTGAGATAGAAGCGCAGGAAGATCTGGCGGCTCCAGCTGAGCACCATCACGAAGGCCATCAGCGGTCGCTTTGCACGGCCGACCTGGACGTAATTAAAATGGCCCCAGTCGACTTGTCCTTGTTCGCCAGGCAAGGTTCTGAGTCGAAGATACGCTTCGCTCGGTTTGCGCGGACGCAGTTGCGCCACATGCGAGCGGAAATGGCTGGACCCACCCGGGTAGCCGCGTTGCTGTGCCATCGCATACAGCCGCGTGGCCGTGAGCGTGGGGTACTGTTTCAGTGTCTCGATGATGAAGGGGATGTAGGGATCAATGATCGAGGTCTGGCGTGCGCGCTCGGCCTTGGGCATGCCCGCCTGCGACAGCACCCGATCGACCACCGAGTGATGAATGCCGAGTTGGGTGGCAATGGTATGCGGGCCCCAGAGTTCTACAAAGTGATGGCGAAGAATCTTTGCTTCGAGTGCCTTGCTGATAGCCAATGGTTATCTCCTTCAATGTGGTCGTAGAAAGTCACTTCTGAGGAAGGAATCGCATTCGCGGTGACAGACATGGCAGTAAATGGCTGTCTCCGTGCGATCGCACCCGTATTCGTGATGACTTTCCCCTGTGTTCAATGCCAATAGCAGTAGAACAAGGGCGACAATCGGAGGGGAACCCTGATGCGTTACTTTTTCTCGTTGACGCGCCCGGAACCGGTGCTGTCGATCCGCATTATTGTGCTGGCCACGGCGCGTTGAACGGTAGCGTTTGGCTGCCCGTTGCAGCGAGGCGGATCGCGCCAGATCAGCACAGCCGTTAGCACAATAGACGTTACCGCGGTCGCAGTGACGACAGATAATGACTCGGCAGTGGCAACGCGCGCATTGAAACATCCGGGCACTGAGGTTCATCGGTGTGAAAGGCCGATGAGGGCTGGAGTTTGACCCGTCCTGGTGGGATCATGGACGGGCTGTGCGAAAGCACGGTTTGGGGCATAGCGTCAGTTTTTGACCGTCAAATCTAGGCTGGCGCTATGCCTGTCTCCTCGGCTATACCTTCCATACCGGTTTTCCGGCCCGATGTCATCTGATTATGCTTGAGTGGGCATTGCTCCATGGGCAGGAGCGGCTGTCCTAAACGAATCGTTCAGGATGGGGTGATTTTCGTTCTGGAACGGAACAGCGGCAAATAACCGCGGGTATCGAGTGGCACATACACCGTCGCAGGGTTGTGCACTTCAATGTCACGGAGCATCCGACCGCTCAGTGGACCGGTCAGCAGATCATTGAAGCTTTCCCGTGGGATACGGCACCGAAGTATCTACTGCGGGATCGCGATGCTAT
>JAQYVO010000019.1 GCA_030145425.1 Chromatiales bacterium
CGATGCCGCCGTGGAGGCACGGATCCAGGAACTCTACCCCGAGGACCGTGCCCTCGGCTTCAGTGCAGGCGATATTCGCGGTGCCTTCACCATCACGCAGCCGATGTGATGCCCGGCCCGTGAGCGGGCAAGCGAAGACGATAATAGCCCGGCTAAGCCGGGCTTTTTTTTGTACTACAACATCCCGGATTTTACTCGGCAATAACTTCATGCGTCGCCCAAGGTGCCGGCTTGTTGGTACTCTACCTCCTGCATCCATGTATGCAGGTATGTGTTGCAACAAGGCTGCGCCACCGCGTATTGCCACATGCTGGCATTAGAGTATCAGCAAATAACCAATGGCTGATGGATTGTAAACGGCCGCTTCGACAACTGCATCGTGGCCAGTCTAACAGCAAGAATAGAAGCTCTGCGTCGCGCACTGCGCCTGCATGGGGTTAAAGAATACCCCTGATTATCTAGCCATAAACCCCTATTGTTTGTAGAGGGTAAGGGGTGTAGAAATTAATCAACTGAGAGAGTGCCCAGGCAATAGACGCTTGTAACACTCCTGGGGCGCTACGATTATGAACAGGCAATTCACCTGATGCAGCCGCCACGCAGATTGGTAAGCCATTCGGATTAAAACTGCTTGATGTTGTGTGAAAAAAAACGCACAGACCGTGAGTATGGGAAAGTAAATCAATCTTGGAGGAGATAGAAAATGAAAAGCTCAATAATGTACATCACGCGTGGGATCGTCTTCGCATTGGTAGCCTGGGGTGGTACCGCAGTGGCGGCGCAGTGGGCAAACCCCGAGCTTATCGTCAGTGGCGATGAGCTCAAGAAGGGTATGAAACAAGACAACTGGGTAGCAGTCGACTGTCGTGATCTGAAGGACTATGTCGCAGGCCATATACCGGGGGCGATCAGTTTCGGGAATCGCTGCAAGAAGGCGCTTCGGGACCCCACCTCGCGGCTCTTCCGGGACACCTCGAAGTACGAAAAGCTGTTCGGCAAGGTGGGAATCGGTAACGACACCCACGTGGTCTTCTACTATGATGGGTTGGAGACGATGAACGATGCCGCCATAGGCTTCTGGGTCATGGAGTACCTCGGCCATGACAAGGCGCATGTTCTCAATGGCGGCATTGACGCCTGGCGCAAGGCCGGCAACCGGCTGGATAACAAACCAGTCAGGTTGAATGCAACCACTTTCAAGGCCAGTGTCATGCATAACCGCTACGCCAGCACGGATGAGATACTCGAGATCGCTGACGGCAAGAAGCCGAATACACAACTCCTCGACTCAAGATCAGCGAAAGAGCATAAAGGTAAAGACATCCGTGCACTGCGGGGCGGCCATGTGGCGAACACGGCGCTTAACGCCTCGCACAAAGATACGCTGCTCAAGGAAAAAGACAAAAAGACTGGCAAGATGACACCCGTTGCCTACCTCGATGCGGATGCCGCTGCGAAGGCTTTTGCGTCGCTGGATAAGAACAAGCGCGTAGTGGCCCACTGTCAGACGGGTACCCGCTCGACCCTGACCTACCTGCAGCTGCGAGCCCTCGGGTTCAAGGACCCGGCGAACTGGGATGATTCATGGCGTATATACGGCTCTACGCTTGAATTTCCGGTCGAAGACGAGCAGTGGTACAACTTCGACGGCGTGAACAAGAAGATCAAGAAGCTGGAGGAAAAGGTCAGCGCTCTCGAGAAGGCCAAGAAATAGAGCGTATTTACTCAGGTGCACCAGCATTAGTCCGGGGCCAGGCGGGATAAACACGCCCGTCTGGCCGGTCTGAACTAGCTTGCCAATTGTTGGGGGACAGGTTGTGAGTGCAGATTTTAATAATACGGGCACTGGTCAGCGACCCTGTTTCGCGTCCGCAGATGCCCGGGCCGGGCGGGCGCCGCGTACATGCGGTCCCGTAACACGTGGAGGCACGCTGGCCTGGTGTCGTCCTGCGTGCGGCGCATTTACTGCTGTGCCGGGAATCAGCGACGTGCGGCTTGGGTTAAAGCGGAAGGAAGACCCCCTTTGGATGGTATTGATTTCGCTGTGCACGCTGGCGACGTTGCTCGGCCTGTACAACCTGCGCACGCTGGATGACAATCGCCTTAGCAGCTGGTGGTGGGTGTTTGACGGCGTCGCACCCTTCGCATTTTTCCTGATGTTAGTGGCCGGTATTGCACTGGCATACGGAATTTCCAGGTTATCTGTGCGTGGCACGGGATCGGTGCTGTTGCTCTTTGTAGTATCGTTCCTCATCACAGTGGGCCTGTGGCAGCAACCGGAGGTCAACATTGATGCTGCGAGACACTTCATGCAGGCCAAGTACCTCGAGCTCCACGGCATCGGATATTTCCTCGCGGCGTGGGGCAATGACATCCCGGCATGGACAGACTTGCCGCTGGTCCCGTTCATCCACGGGGTGATTTTCCAGGTCTTTGGAGAAAGCCGGGTCGGCGTGCAGGCCTTCACGAGCCTGCTGTTCTCGGGCTCCGTGGTACTGACCTACCTTATCGGCAAGACGTTGTGGTCCAGAGACCTCGGCCTGTATGCCGGCATGCTGCTGCTCGGCATGCCCTATCTCCTTGCTCAGGTGCCACTGATGATGGTCGATGTGGCGGCGATGTTCTTCCTGACGCTGGCCGTGTTCGCGACCATCCTAGCCGTCACCCGCGGCGGCCCGCTGTTCTGCCTGATGGCGGCTGTTGCGATAACCCTGGCAATGCTGGCGAAGTACTCGAACTGGCTGATGCTCAGCGTTCTGCCCATTATCGTGCTGGTCCATGCGCGACTGGGTTGGAAAGTCGTTTTCCTGCGTGCGGCAGCAGTGGCAGCGGGCGTGCTGGTGCTCATGGGTGTCTTCCTGTTTGCGAAGTTCGACGTCGTTGCCGGGCAGATCAGTCTGCTTTACAGCTTTCAGGTGCCCGCTCTAGGACGCTGGGGGGAATCCCTGTTATCCATGTTCTTTTTCCAGATTCATCCGTTTATAACGATCTCTGCCGTGCTCTCCGTGTATCTCGCCGTAAAGAAGAAAGACGCAAAATACGCGATCATCGGCTGGATGTTGCTCGTCGTGATGGTTCTGGAGTTGCGGCGGATACGTTACATGCTGGTGTTGTTGCCCATGCTGGCACTGATGGCCGCCTACGGGCTGGAAATCGTAAAGCGTGTTGAATACAGGAAATTTATTGCGGCCAATACGGTGGTCACTGCTGCGTTGATTGTTGCCGTCGGTTACCTCCCCTTCTTCCAGCGTACGAGTGCAGACAACATCAAGCAGGCTGGTGAGTACCTCGATTCGATCCAGGCGGGCACGGCTGAAGTCTATGTGCTTCCCCAGACAAACTCTTCGGTGAATCCAGCAGTGGCAGTGCCCATGCTGGATTTATTCACTGATCAGCAACTCGTCTACCACGCGGATGCGGGCACCGGGCCTGACGCACAGACGATTGCCGAGCTGCCCTGGCGATGGACCTGGGAGGTGGGCAGTCCAGAATATCTGTCGCCAGTCGGCACTTCCGGTGCGGTGTCGACTGTTGTGGTAATTCAAAGCGAAGCGGAACAGGCGGTTCCGGATTCACTGGTGGAGCATATGGACGGTTATCAGTTGAAGAAAGAGTTCGCCGGGACGACTCGCGTATTCAGGTATCAAACAATTGTGAGAATTTATCAGCGGGTTTAATAGCCCCGGGTTTCTTCGTACGTAGACATTACGTGTAGAAAATATAAGGTGAGGAGGAAAAGTCCATGCAACAGCAAGTCGCAAGTGTAGCAACTGCCGATGAAGCAGTGGCAAAGATGACACTGGAAGAGGAGGGGAGAAGAAAAAAACGGCTCTGGGCCCAGGGGTTGCTGGGGTTTTTCGCCTTCATCAGTGTCGGGACTTATGTTTACAACGAGTACTACATCTATCTCTCGGTGTACCTGTGGTTCGGAATGATCTACGGTATGTGCCTGCAGTACGGTAAATTCTGCTTCTCGTCGGCATTCAGGGATCTGTTTGCCATCAGGGTTCCGCGGATGCTGGTCGGGATCGTCATCGCGACAGTGCTGTTCGGGGTGGTGTCAGCGCCGATCACGGCGATCGGACTGAGCACCTTTCATGCAGCGCCGGTCAGTAGCCATGCGGTCATCGCCGGCGTATTTTTCGGCATCGGCATGGTCATCGCAGGTGGCTGTGCCTCGAGCTCCCTGTACAAGACCGGCGAGGGCAACCTGAACGCTCTCATCGTTATTCTATCCCTTAGCCTCACGCAGGCGCTGTTTGCCGACGTGGGCGGATGGGCCAACTATTTCGTACCGGAAGCCTGGACCCAATCGGCGCTGGAGAAGGGACTGCCCGCGTCAATTAATGTTACCGACGGCTGGGTCGACCAGTATCTCGCCGGCTACGTCTGGAACAGCCCGGCTTTGACCTATGCACAAGTGCTGGGCATGAAGACTGATTCGGTATCAGGCGCCTTCGTGGGTAACTTGCTGGTGGGTATCCTGATTCCTGCCGGGCTGCTGCTTGCCCTGGTTTACGCGCTTTACTGGCGCAAGGGATACCGCAACAAACAGAAAAAAGCAGGCAATGTGGTTTCTGGACTCGGTGGCGAACTGGCCGGCTACTGGTCGATGATTATCGCAAACAAGCGGACTGCCATCGCCGGACTGATCCTGGGCATAGCCTGTGCACTGCACATGCTGGTCATGCAGGGCTTACGCGTAAAGTTTGGCTTCAAGAATGCCGGGGTATTGCTGGAGCGTATCGGCTGGGACTACGGTCTGTCGGTACAGGGTACTGTCTTCGATCCGGGCTACTGGTATGTGACAACCCAGGAGGCGCAGTGGGTCGGTTGGACGCTGCAGAAGATGGGTATCAATAATATGGACAACATCTATTTCGGATTCGTCAACGGCATCCCGAACCCGGCGATCAATCCTGCCGACTGGATGTCCTTTTCGCTGATCGGCGGGGCAGCGATCATCGCGCTCTACCACGACGAATTCAAGTTCAAGAAGCCCACCTGGGAGACTGCCATGTGGTCGATTATCGGCGGGTTTTTTATGGGTATCGGCGCGCGACTTGGACTCGGGTGCAACGTGGGTGCCTTCTTCGTGCGCGTCGCCAACGGCGACTGCTCGGGGTGGTTGTTTGGCCTGGGGATGGCGGGCGGGGCCTACCTGGGTGTCCAATTCTTCAACTGGTGGACCGAGAAAAAGCTTGCCAAAGAAATGGAATCGTGTGGTTTGTAACTTAGTCTGGACAAAACGGGGTATCTAAAATGGGTATGAAATTCGATAAGACCGACGAGGGACGTTATCGCCTGAACGTCAACGGCTATGTGTGTCCACATCCGCAGATATACACAAAAAAGGCGCTGGAGAAGCTGGCCTCGGGAGATATTCTGGAGCTGATTTTTGACAATCCGTCATCTGGAGAATCCATTGAGCAAATGGTAGAGAATGATGGCAACGAGTTGGTGGAACAGAAAAAAGAGAGCGGCCAGTTTATTTGGCAGATTCAGAAAGCATAGTTCTGTGGGGTTATCGCAGACTGTGTGATTGCCGGGTGGTGCCTGTCGTTGTTGATTGAACAAACGATGAGAGTCATCCAATGGACAAGCGGACATAAAGGGGGGCGTTATGAAAAGTGATCTATGGTTTGTATTTGCAGTGACTGCCGGGTTTCTGGGTTTTCTCATGGGCTACGGCGTGCCGCCGATGCAGGAGGTCGGTATCGCGGCCGTCGGTGGTCACGGCGGCGCGGCGATCGAGACCACCGCCGAGACCGACGCCGCGATGGAACAGTTCAGGGAGCTTCAGAAGCTCACTGAATGAATGCTGCGCGGGCCAGCGGTTCCGCGCAGCGTGTGCCCTGGGCCGTGAATGATGGCCCCAATTGTATGATGGTATAGCGAAACAAGAGGACAAAAAATTGTCGAATACATATCTTCGAACAGCGATAACAGGCGGCGCGTTTATCGTGGCCTTTCTGCTGGGTTATAGCATCTCGGCGCGCACCGGGGTAGAACCCGGATATTTTTCAGCGGTGGAGGTCGGCTCGTACGGCGCGCCGGAGGCGGACAGTAAAATCGAAGGCCTGTCGGATCAGGATGCGGACTACTATAAGTCCCTGACGACCGAAGAATAGTCCAATGCGATTGGCCAAAAGAGAAAAGCGTACCGTGCGGATCGGTGGGTCTTACCCGGCCGAACCTATGACAGGACTCCAGCACAACGGCGCTACGGGAAGGCCCGTTGCGCCGGTCATGCGATGGTCGAGATGTAGCAGACCAGGCAAACCGCTGTGGATGATCTGAATACGCAGTTTAATTACGCTGTGATCCTCGGTGCCGGGCCCTCGGGCCTGGCGGCAGGTCATATACTGTCTGAATCCGGGAGCAATGTGCTCGTCATCGAGCGCCAGGCGCGCGTCGGCGGCCTCGCCAAGACCATCGAACACCATGGATTCAGATTCGACCTGGGCGGTCACCGCTTCATCACCGGCAACAAGCAGCTGGAGAACCTGGTCAGGGAGGTTCTCGGGGGTGAACTGCTGGAGGTCGAGCGTTCGAGCAAGATTCTGCTCGACGGCAAGCTCTATGACTACCCCATAACTGTCCGCAATGCCCTCTCCCGGATCGGTCTGCGCAAGTCGATCAGGATAGTTGCGGACTATTTGTCGGAACAGCTACGCAAGCGCTTTACAAAGACCCCGATCGTCTCGCTCGAAGACTGGGTCGTACGGCACTTCGGGCGTTCCCTGTTTGACCTGTTTTTCAAGGAATACAGCGAGAAGGTCTGGGGCGTACCATGCGACAGGATCGCGAAGGAGTGGGTCGCCAGGAGAATAAAGGGTCTGTCCCTGGGTGTGGCCATAAAGACGGCGTTCTCGCGCACCGGATCGCAGCGCCTGCGGACACTGGCGAATCAGTTCCTGTACCCGCCGCTCGGTATCGGGCAGATTTGCGACGGCCTCAAAGCACGGATAGACAAGAACGGTCAGGTAATGACGGACACGGCTGTGATCGGCATCAACCACGCGGACAACCGGGTCCAGAGCATCACCGTAAAGGATGCCAACGGTGTTCAAGGATATGCGGGCTACGAATTCATCTCCAGCATTCCATTGACGCTGGTCGTCCAGCTGCTTAATCCACAACCGCCCGCCGAGATCCTCCAGGCGGCAGCCAGCCTTCGATTCAGAGACCTCATCGTGGTGACCGTGATGATCAATCGGGAACGTGTCACCGACCAAACCTGGATATATGTACCCGATTCGGGGGTACCCTTCGGCCGGATACACGAACCGAAGAACTGGAGCGCCCGGATGGCGCCGGAGGGCAAGACTCACCTGGTGGTCGAGTACTTCTGCTTCAGGGAGGATGCTATCTGGACGGAGACAGAAACGGCGCTTGCTGAGCGCACGGTCCGCGAGCTCGGCAAGCTGGGGATAATCGAACCGGAGGAGGTGTACGACAGTGTAGTAATGAAGATACCAAACGCCTATCCGCTGTTCGAGGTGGACTATATCGAAAAACAGAAATGTATCGTTGACTATCTCGAGCGATTCGCGAACCTGGAGTTGGTCGGGCGGGGAGGCCA
>JAQYVO010000052.1 GCA_030145425.1 Chromatiales bacterium
ACCCAGCACCTTCTCAGGGTCCAGGCTGGCGGTATCGGAGGGGCTCAGATCCTCGGCGATGAGAATACTCTCCGCAGGGATCTCCGGCTGTTCCAGGGTTTGTCCGGTTACGATGCTCAATACACGCAGGCCGACGTCGCGGAGGTCTGCAGCGCGGGCCGCCATCAATTCGTTTTTCAGCTGCCCGAGGCGCTCCGCATGCGTGGTGTAGGCTTTCCGCCAGGCAAATGCGGCGCTCTTGCCCTTGGCGATGCAGCTTTCGGCAATCTCTATCAAGTCCGGATCGTCGAGCAACTCCTGGTGAGCTGCAAAGATTGCCGCCTTTGCCGGATCAGCCTGAGCGTGAAGCTCGGCCTGCAGCGCCTCCAGTTGCACCCGCGACTGGTCCAGAGCGTCATCGAGCTTGCGGCGCTCACTGTTGGGGTTTTCGCCGCTCTCTTCGACATGGATTTCCTGGCGGCGCATCTGAAACACCTTGCCGACACCCAGTCCGGGAGAGGCTGAGACGCCCAGCAGCAAATCGGGGTCGCTGGAGCGGGGGCGGGGAGCAGGAGCTGCATCCTCGCTGATCTCTGTGGTGGCCGGCGCCGGCGCCGGTTGTGCGCCCTCGTCACCGAGTCCGGCGGCAAGTTGTGGAGCGATGGCCTCGATGGCCTGCTGAGCATCCGGCCCTTCGGCGATGAGAACGACCTTGTTGTGATGCAGCACCTCCAGTCCCATGATGCCGACCACGCTCTTGGCGTTGGCCTGGTCATCGCCGCGCTGTAGCAGAATCCTGGATTGATACTTCTTGGCCAGGTTGGCCAGCACTGCCGCAGGACGCGCATGCAGACCGGTGGTATTGGGGATGATGATTGCCTCGGAGGCAGCTCTCTGCCCTTCAGTCGTATCCGCCTGCGCATCTCCTTCGGCAAGTTCGAGGGTCAGCAGCAGATCCTTGCCGCTGTGTACATAACCACTTTCGGGACGGAATTCCGCCACTCGCTCGCTGTTGGTGACCACCACCTGGGTGAGCAGGCTCTTGGCATGCGTGGCGAGGAAATCGGCATCAAATTCGATCAGTGGATCACCGCTGCTGACACTCTGCCCCTCGGCAACTTTGGGCGTGAATCCCTCTCCCTTGAGCTGCACGGTGTCCAGGCCGATGTGCATCATCAGCTCGATGCCGTCGGCAGTGGTCAGGGTAACTGCGTGGCCTGCACGGTGGATCTGACTGACTGTGCCGTTACAGGGGGCGCTGAGGAGTTGTCCGGTCGGGTCGATGGAGATGCCGTCTCCAACCATCTTCTGCGAAAATACAGGATCCGGAACCTGTTCCAGTGGAAAGATGACGCCGTCCATCGGCGCTTTGAGTTCGAGTGTGGTCACGGGATTCTCCCTGGTTATTGTTTTAATATCGATTCAGCTATTGAATGGCAAATAATTTTTCAACGCATCACAGTTATGTGACGCTACGTAGGATGTGGTGAGGCACGAACCGCATCTATCGCGCGATTGATGCGGTTCGCAAGCTCACCACATCCTACATGGTTTTGATCGGTAAGGGATTCAGCGATCAGAACATGATGCTCAGCTTGGCGCCGAGCAGCAGGGAGTTGTCGATGTCGCCGGTGCCGGCCGGGCGGATAACATATTGCAGAACAGGGGAGATGGCGATGCCGCGTTCCAGCACAAACTTGTAGTTGAGTTCGATGGCGGCTTCGTAGCTTTTGTCCGCCAGCCCTTCGCTGTCACGCGCCCTGTTGAGTTCGTCGCTGTACCAGCCGGTAGTAACTGCCAGGCCGATGGCATCCCGGGGACGGGCGTCGAACGGTCCGTTGTAGATGAGTCCCAGGCTGAAGTAGTTGTCCATCTGGTTGATATCGTCATCCAGACTGAATACCAGGGTTCCGAACATGGAGAGGCCCTGCTTGCTGCCCGGACTCTTGCGGAACAACATCTGGTCAACAAGCAGCCACAACATGGCGTTGCCGGAAACAGTGGAGTTGTCGGTTTGGCTGATGTCCCTGAAATCGCCGCTCATATAGTAGCCGCCGATTTTATAGACCCCGGGCAGTTCTGTGTCGGAATCGCGGTTTACATGGTAATGCGCCTCGCCGGCCAGCACCACGCCGTTATCGCCAAAGTCGAAGTTCCAGCCGTGTTCGTTATTACCGCTGCTGGTCGGATCACCACCCTTGAGTTCGGGATCGCCGTCGTAGATGGCGCCCTGGAAGGTCCAGTCGCGCGACTGTGTATCATAGCGCGCACGGATGCCCCACTGGGCGGTCGGATAGGCGCTGAAGGTAAATGGGTCTTGCAGGAATACCGGCTTGGGGCTGCCGCAGAAGGAGTTGTTGACGAACTGGCAGTAGAGGTCCGAGCGCAGGAAATCGTCATTGGCTATTAGTCGTCCATAAGCCAGGTCGAGACGATCGTCCATCAGCAGTGTATTAAACTGCAAGTTGGCCAGTTTATAGGTCTGGCCGCCGAAGATCTCCTGCACGGTGAAGGTGTTGCCTCCCTCGGAGGGAGCGACATAGTCAGCCGATACGCTGTCGCCGTAGCGCTGCGCGAATTTGATCAGCAGGGTGGTGTTGCCGCCGCCGAATATTTTGTCCAGGTCGAATTTAAAATCCAGGCCGATGTTGTGCAGATAGGTGCCTCCCTGCTCCTCACCACCAGAGACGTTGTACATCGGCTCTGTGGTGTAATGGAAAAGAATATCAAGGCCTTTATCATGGAGCTGCTCCCTGGCGCCGTTCCAGTTACCTGTCAGGTAGTCCGAGGTAGGGTATTTTTCATCGTGTGGTTGTTGGATTTTGTGCGCTTCGCCGGTGAGCTGGTCCGTGCTGTCGAACTTGGTTGCTTCGGCTGTCAGCGGGATAGCGCCCACTAGCATGCAGGCTCCGATCAGGCCCCGTGTGGAGAGGGGATGTATTTTCTTCAGAAACAGCGATGTGCTCACTTTTTTTGACTCCTTTGATGATTGGAAAATCCAACGTTCTATGCGTGGAATTATTTGGAATCGTATTGAGCAATAGACTGAATGTCAAGGGATAAGAGATGGTTTTAGGTTTTAGGTTTTAGGTAAAGTCGTTTAGTATCTGAATTGTGTGCACAATAAACAGGATAAACATGAGACAGGCTAACCCTGCCATTTACCCATAAACCCCAACAAGACAATATGCACATCATCTATCATCCATCAATGAATATCCGGCACACATATACTGAAATGCCGTATAACCCAGCCATAGTAGTTGGTGCCCCGGGGGCGGATCACTTTTTCGATCCAGGTAGCCCCCCATTGTGGCAACTAACCGTACTGCGTTACCGAGCAGTATTGGTGGCTTCAATCTTTTTTTTTAGCGTAGGAATGCAGGGTCCGTATTTCAACGTCCGAGAATAATACCTCGGCAGGGAGTTCCGGTGTTTCTCTGCCCAGAAGTGTCATCAACATAATTCGCCAACCGATGACCAGATTGATAGCGATGGCTCTACGCAGACGTTCTGCGGTCTCATGGGCGAGATCGTCGATGGAACAACCCGATTTCAGTACACGGTGCCAGTCTTCTATGCGCCAGCGCAATGT
>JAQYVO010000094.1 GCA_030145425.1 Chromatiales bacterium
TATATAAAACAAACCTCTTCCAAGGTGTTGTCAGTAACTATTCGCAACGTGTTGTTACGGTGAATTACAGGGCACAATGGTCATGTTGCGATGCTGCTGTCAGTCACCGGGGTCGTAACCCAGTTCCCGCATCAGCGGCTCTATGCGATTCAGTATCCGTTTAATGGCCTCCGGATTGCGGCTGCGCCATTTCTGCTGAGCGGGCAGGCCGCTCACGATGCTGGTGGGACGCGAGGCAAGACTTTCGCATTGCCTGCGCACGTCATTATCAAACGGGATGCCCAGTTTCCTGAAGGCCGGCTCGAACATTTCCACCGGGTGATCAAATATGTCCTCGTATCGCAACTGGATCCATTGCTGGTCGGGAATGATACGTTTGGCCTCGAGCGCCAGCCGGTTGGCCGTGATCCACTGCCAGGCGCAGACCTCTTCCAGCGAAGCCCGGTTGTAGTCACGCCAGCCGGGGGGGAGGAAAAAAGACCATTCCTGAAATTCGCCGTTGTTGATGGCTACCGGCTCCGGTGAGGGGCCAAGGAACTGCTCAAGGCCGAAATGCCGGTCATGACGCCAGCCGTCCATCATGGAACTGATGTTGTCACGTCCGTCACGGTGGATATAGATGAACATGGCTTCGGGAAACAGCCGGTAAAGATAGGGCAGGCGCATGACGTTGATACAGGTCTTGTCCAGTACCCGACCGATCCCAAGCCGCTGGTAGTAGAAACGCAGCGCAGCATCACGATGTTCGGGCGCTGCATTTTCTTCCGATGCCGCCTCTGATACCCAGTGGTTATGGTGTGGTCCCCACAGGCTGTCCCAGAACTCGGGGATCTCGTAGCCGAGAGACAGTAGTACAGGTGAGGTCGCTAAGGTTTCATAGGTAACCGTGGTTCCCGACCGGGAACAGCCGACGATGAATACCGGGTCGGGTACCTGCGGATGTCGCATGTCCCAGTAGCGTCCCCGTAGCCGGTATTTCAGTTCGCGCAGGTTCTTTGCCCTGATATCGCCATTGAGGATTTTATGCAGGTTATGTAGCTTGGGCATGATCAGCCATTCTCAATTCTGTTTCTCGTCCCATGTCCCGGAGACATCGGCCTGCTGTCGGTGACCTTGCATTTCTCCCAGGGCAGCCGCCGTTCGCACCAGGTAAAACCGGCGACGGTCAGATCGTAAACTCAGCAGGGCTGAAAACAGATACCTGGCGAGTTTGCGGTAGAGGTAGCGGGGGACATGGCCGTCGGTGGGGTTTTTGATTCCGACGGTGGAGCCCGAGCGTTTGTAGGCCTTTTTCAGCAGGTAGCCCAGTTTCAGCCGGTCGAGATCCACGTAGTGGTGTTGCACCACGGAGGGGACATATTGCAATTTAGCCCCGAGCTTTTGTGCACGAATGATCCAGTCCAGGTCTTCAGACCCCTCCAGGTCGTGCCCCGTCGGGCCCAGCTTGGTGGAAAAAAGGCCCACCCGGGTAAACCATGCTCCCCTGAGAAAGAGGTTTCCGCCGCCGGGGATGGCGACTTCCGGTGTCAGGTGCAGTGGTGTTTCGCCCTGGTCGAAGCGCGGTACCGGCAACGGATAGATGCGGTAGGGGCCGGTGTCATGGACCCAGTGCGGCTCTGTTCCATCCCAGTCCGGCAGAATTCGGCCGCAGAACAGGTCCATATCGGGGTATCTTTCGGCGGCGGAACAGACATTGGCGAGGTAGTCCGTGTCAACCCGGTGATCATCATCGACAAAGGCCACCAAATCGGAAGCGAGGCGGGGGATGGCTAGATTGAGTGCATGGGATTTGCCCGGCACCGGTTCCTCGATCCATTCAAGTGGCAAATCATCCGGGCCTTGCTGCTGAAGCTGGCAAAGTTTTTCCCGGCTGGCGTCGTTGCAGGCGTTCAGTACCACCAGGATCTGTACCTGCCAGCCTTGAGGACGGTGTGCTGCATTAAGGTAATGCAATGTACGCAGCAGCAGTTCGGCGCGGTTGTGCGTGCAGATCAGCACTGTGAGTGTAGGACTGTCTGTGTTCATGAGAGAAATTCGCGGGGCCCTATGATCTCGCTGCTTCCCGGCTTGCCTTGCGGTGGCCGGCCATGGTGCCCAGGAAATGACCTACCGTCATGAGTTGGCGAAAGGCATGATTCGGTCCGCGGGTGACCAGTTGTCCCAGATACCTCAGCATAGCGCGCCCGCATTGCGGGAACAGAAACAGGGGGATACCCAGCACCCGGCGCCGGTGCGATGCCGTGTCGAAATACGCTTTCTGGAATCCGGCATTGTAATGAATGGTCAGCAGGTACTTGCGTTCCAGCTGGTGTGGCTGGAGCTGGTGGTAGACGATTGCTCGTGGTTCATAGTAGAAGCGTGCGTCGCCGGTTGCCGCCAGGCGATGGAAATAATCCGTCTCGGCACCCTTGAAAAGTTCACCACGCTTGCGGCCCTCGCCCTTGCGTCCCACCTTTGGGTTGAACATGCCGATTTTGTCAACAACCCTGCGATTGAATGACATATTTCCTCCGTAGGGGTACTGGGTCCTGCCATCCATCCAGAAAGGTGTCTCACCGTAATCCTGATAACCGAGGAAGCCCCGAACCTCGCCGGTCACCCAGGGTGGCAGTTGTAAGTCCGGATCAAGATGGATTCGGCCACCCACCGTGTCGGCGTCATTCGACTCCAGTGCCTGGTACAGGGCGACCAGCCAGTCCGGTCTGACCTTGATGTCATCATCGACGAAACAGAAGTACCTGCCGTCTGACTCCTGGACACCACGATTGCGTGCGTAG
>JAQYVO010000110.1 GCA_030145425.1 Chromatiales bacterium
GAAAGTTGCCTTCAGCGTGCAAGATATAGAGGGCACTTTCGAAGTCTGGCAGAATCCGTTCCGCACGCTTCGGATGCCGTACCTCTTCAATCTGCGCACCGATCCCTACGAGCGAGCCACCATCACCTCAAATAACTACAACAACTGGCTGATTGAGCACACCTGGGCGTTGGTACCGATTCAGGGCAAGGTCGGGGAATTCATTGAGACCTTCAAGGAGTATCCGCCGCGAGCCAAAGCCGCGAGCTTCACAGTCGACCAGGCCTTGGAGACGCTCCAGAAAGGACATGGTGGATAAATTCGCGACGTGACTTGACGGGCGCTCCGCAAAGGACGCCCGCCTTACTTATTAGTAATCTTAGATAGAGATTAAATGGGGAGCTATCATGAGCCTGACTCAACGCCAGACTCAGTCCCGATTCGGTTTTTTGCGGGTTCATTTTGTCGCGATTTTCGCAATTTGTATCTGCTCTGTTGCACACGCTGCCGAACCACTCTCGTCGTGGAACGAAGGCCCCGCCAAGAAGGCGATCCTGGAATTTGTTGCTGCCGTAACGGATAAGAACGGCAAGGACTACGTGTCGCCAACCGAACGCATCGCCACCTTCGACAATGACGGCACCTTATGGGTCGAATACCCCATGTATACGCAGGTGCTTTTCGCATTCGAGCGTGTGAAGAAACTGGCACCACAGCACCCGGAGTGGAAAACAACGCAACCCTTCAAGGCCCTGCTGGAAGGCGACATGAAAACCGTCGGCGCTTCGGGCATGAAGGGCCTGATGCAGATAGTCATGGCGACGCACTCCGGCATGACCGCCGCCCAGTTTGAACAGGAGGTTTCCAACTGGCTGGCGACCACCAGTCAGTCCAGGTTCAAACGCCTGTACACAGAACTGGTGTATCAACCCCAGCTTGAGCTACTCGCCTACTTGCGCGCAAATGGATTCAAAACCTTCATCGTTTCCGGTGGTGGTATGGCCTTCATGCGCCCCATCAGTGAAAAAGTTTATGGCATTCCGCCGGAGCAGGTGGTGGGCTCCAGCGTGGTGGCCGAATTCCAGCTCAAAGACGGCCAGCCGGTGCTGGTACGTACGCCCAAGATCGACTTCATCAACGATAAGGCGGGCAAGCCGGTGGGTATCTATCAACACATCGGCAGCCGGCCCATCCTGGCGTTCGGTAATTCCGATGCCGATATGCAGATGATCGAATACACCATGGCCGGCCCTGGTCGCCGCCTGGGGCTGTTCGTGCACCACACCGATGCCGATCGCGAATATGCCTACGACCGCAAAAGCCACGTCGGCACGTTGGACAAGGCCCTCGATCAGGCGGATGCCAATGGCTGGGTGATTGTGGATATGAAGAAGGACTGGAATAAAGTTTTCCCCGCCCACGAATAGGCCTTTTTGTTAGAGCTGATCGGATGGATCAGTACGCACAGGCAATATTTACGATGCTCTCGCTGATCAACCCGGTGATCTGCGGAGCACTCTTCGCGCAGGTTGCCGTGGGGAAATCCAGAGAGGCGCAGATCGGCGACGCGACCAGAACGGCACTGGTTGTGATGACGATCCTGTGTTTCGCCGCCTTGGCCGGTGCGCCATTGCTCAGGGTGTTCGGCATCTCGCTCGATGCGTTCCAGGTTGCGGGAGGCATGGTTCTGGTATGGATGGGATTACTGATGATGCGTGGTACCTCGTCGCCCACGGCGAAGGAAAAAGCGGATGATACAGAGGCTTCCCTGACCCCGCTGATTCTGTTTGCGGCCAGCCCGGGCACGATCACCGGGGTTATTACGCTTTCGGTTGCCCACTCGAAGGCCGGAATTCCCGTGACAGCCCTGGTGGCGGTGGCCGTTGCCCTCGCGCTTACCTGGGTGCTGATGATCGTCGCCGCCCGCTCCGTGAGAGGGCACAAGCAGGGGCTGATGCACGATGTCACCACGCGCTTCATGGGCCTGATCGTGCTGGCAATGGGTGTTCAATTCGCGTTGAAAGGTCTCAAGACTTTCTTTTCGGTCTGAACGGTAACGGGAGGAAACCCATTTCCTGACGAGGCATGGTTCAAATGTTTTCGGGTCTACCGCCAACAGGAAGAGTGTTTTTACCCCGTATCAATACAATGAAATGTAGAGAACGATTGAAAATGAAAAGATCCCGATTTCTGGGCGATACCTTGATCGCACTTGTACTCGCACTAGTGGCAACCGGCACCCCTTCGTATGCCGATCAGCACGCGGGCGGAGACAGCATCTGGACTCGCGACAAGCTCACCGGCGACTGGGGGAAGCTGCGATCCGACCTCTCCAAAAAAGGCATCGACATCGGCCTCAGGCTGTCGCAGTATGGGCAAAAGGTTACGAGCGGTGGTCGCGACCAGAACGGCGAGTACGGCGGGACGATGGACTACCGGTTCAACTTTGACGCGGACAAGCTCTTCGGCGCTAAGGGTTTGTCGTTCAACATGCATGCCAGAACGCGGTTTGGCCGAGATGTCAACGCCGATGCGGGTAGCTTCGTGCTTCAGAATACGGGGATGCTGATGCCGGCACCGGGTGACTACCACGGAACGGATGTCACCGGGCTCACGGCTTCGCAGTATTTCCCGCTTTTCGGCGGGCTGGCCAACGTCACCTTGGGCAAGCTCGACATCGTCGATACGGTGAACGGTTTCTTCCCCAACCTGGGCTATGGGCAGGAAGGCTTCTGGAACATCAACTCCACCGTCAGCGCCCTGCCGTGGTTCGGTGCGGTTCGGGGCCTCTCCGTGTATGGCGCCTTGGGGGTAACCGTCAATCAAGAGTACAAGATGCCCCAGAGCGGAGTCATCGTCACCGGCACGCAGAACGTGTCGACGTCGTGGGGCAGCCTCTCGGACTCGTTTGACGAAGGCGCCTGGCTGGGCGCGTTCCACAGGTTCTTGTGGAAAACAGACAACAAGCCAGGCTACTTCATGGTCTTCGTCGCTGGCTCGACGGCGGATCAAACGTCCAACGATTCGCATCCCGTCTTCGTCTACATTCCCGGGCAGGGCATTGAGAACACTGATACGGCAAAGCCCTGGAACGTCGCCCTCTATCTTTCCCAGGAACTCTGGCAGGCGGAGGGCAATCCCGGTCGGAAAGTCACCTTTCTGACGGGCGGGACCGTTGGCCCGGACGATCCGCAGTTTGCGCAATTTAACTTTTTCGCTAACGTCGAGACGTTCGGTCTCATGGATTCACGCCCCCATGACCGGATGGGAGTGGCCGGGTGGTGGAACGGTCTCTCCCCCAATTACAAGGATCTGGTGTCTCCAGTGGCTGACCTCCGCAATCCGTATGGGTTCGAGGTCTACTATAACTTCGCGATCAACAAGTGGCTCCACCTGACAGCGGACCTTCAGTTAGCCAAGAACGAGTGGGCGGACGACGACGTTGCAGTCATTCCCGGCGTTCGGCTCGTCATTGATTTTTGATGCAGAGGTCACACCGGTATTCCAGGTTAAATGCGTACAACCGACACCAGCCGGACAGTCGCCGGTAACGGTCATAACGCTCCCTGATTGCTCGGCGTGAGTAAAGGCGACTCAACAAACTCCCCAATGATCAACCGTGACTGAAGCGTGTGGTGTCCCAATGCGACTGCAAGGAATTTTTGTTCTCGTTCTAGTCTTCTTATTTGAGTTTTCAGTTGCAGATACCACGGTAAATTCCCAGTATGTCGGGCGTGTCGTATGTGCCAGCTGCCATTCAGACCAAGTTGCCCAATGGTCCAATTCCCATCACGATCTGGCCATGCAACCGGCCAGCGAGGAAACCGTGCTGGGAGATTTTAATAATACCAGTCTGACGCACTTTGAGAAGAAGTCTCTTTTTTATCGGAAAGGTGACAGATTCATGGTGCAAACTGAAGGACCAGAGGGCGAGATTCACGACTATCAGATCAAATACACCTTCGGTGTTGAGCCATTGCAGCAGTATTTGATCGAGTTTCCGGGCGGCCGCCTGCAGGCCCTGAGTCTCGCATGGGATACAAGACTGAAAGAAAAGGGCGGTCAACGCTGGTTCCACCTGTATCCCGAGGAGCCGATACCACATACCGATGAATTACACTGGACACGGGTGAGTCAGAACTGGAACAGCATGTGTGCGGAGTGCCATTCAACCCGTCTTGAGAAAAACTATAACCCATTGGACAAGACGTTCGACACGACCTGGTCAGAGATTGACGTATCCTGCGAGGCATGCCACGGTCCGGGTGCGGATCACGTCGCCTGGGCCGAACAGCAGCCCGAAGCGAAGGCGAAAGATTCAACAAAAGGACTGGTCCTGCAGTTGGACGAGCGCAGGGGTATCAGATGGACAATGAATCCGAAAACAGGCACCGCGATACGCAGCGAACCGCGCAGCGGTGACAGAGAGATCGAGATGTGTGCCCGCTGCCATGCACGGCGCAGCCCGATCAGCCAGCAGTATGCCCACGGTCAACCGCTGATGGATCACTACCTGCCACGCCTGCTGGACGAGGGCATGTATTACGCAGATGGACAGATTAACGATGAGGTGTATGTCTACGGCTCCTTTATCCAGAGTAGGATGTATCAGGCCGGGGTGACATGCGGCGATTGTCAC
>JAQYVO010000186.1 GCA_030145425.1 Chromatiales bacterium
TGGCCTCTGGCTTTTTTGTGGTGCGGGTACGGCTACGCCCAGACAGTGCCGCTGGAAGAAATAGATTACATAGTGGCCATTGTGGATGAAGACGTGGTCGTGCGTACCGAACTGGACAAGGACATGGAAAGAATCCTTCAGCAGATCTCCGAACGCGGGGCCAGAATGCCCCCCAGGGAGGCACTGGAGAGCCAGGTGCTGGAACGCCTGATCCTTAAAAAGCTGCAGCTTGCCGCCGCGGAGCGCAATGGCATCAGTGTCAGCGAGGACGTCCTGGCCCAGATGATAGGCAACGTGGCACGAAACAATCAGATGACCCTGTCCGAGTTCCGCGGGGCCCTGGAGGCGGAAGGCCTGAGTTTTCGGGATTACCGGGAGATTATTCGTGAACAGGTCACCATCAAGCAGTTGCTTGAAAAGGAGGTTATGGCGCGGATCCGGGTTACTGACCAGGAAATCAAGGCTTTCAACGCGCGCGTCGGCACAACGGTTGGACAACGCTCTGAATACCACCTGTACCACATACTCATCGCCACCCCCGAAGGCGCATCACCCGAGGAACTCAACCGGGCCCGCCGGAAAGCGGAATCGCTGGTGGAGGAACTGCGCGGGAGCCGGGACTTCCGTAGCGTGGCCCTGACCGAGTCGGATGGACAGCAGGCTCTCGAAGGGGGCGATCTGGGATGGCGGCCCACGAACCAGCTGCCAACCCTGTTCGTCGATGAAGTGGTCGATATGCAGCGGGGTGAGGTAAGCAATCCGATCCACTCTCCCAGCGGTTACCACATCATCCTGGTCGAGGACTTCAAGGGGGGCGAGCGACACATGATCAAACAGACTCAAGCCCGGCAGATACTGGTGGTTACCAATGAGATCACCTCCGACAGCGAGGCCCGGACCCGGCTGGAGCAGCTCAAGCAGCGCATTGACGGAGGCGATGATTTTGCCGCCCTGGCACAATCCAATTCCGATGACAGGTCCTCTGCCATAGAGGGTGGTGACCTGGGATGGCTCACACCCGGTGATCTTCTTCCCCAGTTCGAGGAACAGATGGACAACCTGGAGATCAATGAGGTCAGCGAACCGTTCCGTACCGAATTCGGCTGGCATATCGTCCAGATTCTCGACCGGCGTGAGTACGACAGCACGGAAGAGGTACAAAAGGCCGAGGCAAGAAACGCTATACGCAAACGCAAATTCAGCGAAGAGACCGAATTGTTTCTGCGGCGCCTGCGTGACGAGGCCTACGTGGACATTCGTCTTAATCAGATCAACTGAGGCCTGCTAGTTAGTGCCCATCCAGAAACGCACTCTTTTTGAAACCACGTCATCCCGGCGAAGGCCGGGATCCAGGGGATTCAACGAGTTACTGGATTCCGGCATGCGCCGGAATGACGGGCTCCGTAGTTTTAGTACTCCGTCAACGTGATATTGACGGAGTACTAGTCAACACTATGCAGAAAGTCCCACCCCCGCTGGCCCTGACGCCGGGGGAACCCGCCGGCATCGGACCGGACCTGTGTATCCGGCTGGCCCAGACCAGGCGGAATGAGCCCCTGGTCGCGGTTTGTGACCCGGAACTCCTGGAAAGCCGGGCAAGGCTGCTCAATCTCCCCCTGACTGTCAACGACTATCGGCAGAACGAACTCACCGTCGGTCTTGAACCCGGTCACCTGACCGTCCTGCCCGTGTCAATGGCGAAGCCCGCTAAACCGGGAAAACTCGATTCGGGGAATGCCGCCTATGTCCTGGAAACACTGCGCCGGGCAACCGCGGGGTGCCAGGGTGGTGAGTTCTCTGCGCTGGTCACTGGCCCGGTTCACAAAGGGATTATCAATGAGTCCGGCATGGCGTTTACCGGACATACAGAATTTCTGGCCGGGTTGACGGGCGGCACCCCGGTGATGATGCTCGCCTGCCCCGGTCTCAGGGTGGCGCTCGCCACCACCCACCTGCCCTTGCGCGAGGTGAGCGACGCCATAACACCCGAGTCCCTGGAGGAGGTCATACGTATATTGCATCGGGATCTCAGGGACCGGTTCGGGGTCGGGAACCCCCGGATACTGGTATGCGGGCTCAATCCCCATGCCGGGGAGGGTGGGCATCTGGGGATGGAGGAGATTGACGTCATCGAACCGGTACTGAGCCATCTGCAAACCGCGGGTTTCGACCTTCAGGGTCCCCTGCCGGCAGACACCCTGTTCACGCCCCACTACCTCGACAGGGCGGATGCCGTGTTGGCGATGTTCCACGATCAGGGTCTGCCGGTCCTGAAAAACCGCTGTTTTGGAAATGCGGTCAACATCACCCTGGGGCTGCCCATCATCCGCACCTCGGTTGACCACGGAACCGCACTGGACCTGGCCGGCGGCGGAAACGCCCATATGGGCAGCCTTGAGGCCGCCGTCTACATGGCCTGGAACCTGACAAAATCCTCCGGCGATACCTGAACTCTAAGCTGTAGGGCCGAATTCATTCGGCCAACAACCCAATTGGTCGAATGAATTCGACCCTACGGTTTTGCCGGCGGATGCAATGTGCTTTGTCGAGAATGTTGATTCACCCACTCGATAATAGGCTCCTCCCATGATCGAGCGGGTAGATTGCCGTTGTAGGGCCGAATTCATTCGGCCGACCGTCGAATTGGTCGAATGAATTCGACCCTACGGTCTTGCCGGCAGATGGAATGCGCTTTGTCGAAAATGTTGATTCACCCACTCGATCAGGGGAGGAGCACATTTTTTACACGTAAAAAAAAGCCCCGATGGGAATGGAACCATCGGGGCTTTGGTGTCGCTCGGCATATGACCCCATCCGTGGATCTTCCTGATACAGCCGTGTCAATCCGTGACTGCCTTCAATGGCGACGCATTTATCCTGCCTGAGATACTCAAGGAAGTAAAGTATTATTCCGGTAACCGGAATCTATAATAAATGTGAAGAGGGGCGGTAGTCTTGCGCTTACGATTCACCCACCCAATCAGGGAAGAAGTCCATTTTTTACACGCAAAAAAAAGCCCGGTAGGGTCCGGGCGAAGGGGAGACGGTTTCCAGACCGCATATCTGCGGACGGATTAAGTCATGTAGCTCTTTGCCTCTTCTCCTGGATCCGGGAGCCCGGCAATTCGCCAGATTTCCAGGCAACTTCCAAAAAGAGCTTTGATCTCTTTCTTGCTCAAGGCACTGTTTCTACAAATATTTCTCACTGGCGGGATCGCGCCCAATCTGAGGTAACGGTCCCGCAGAAAATTGATTACCAGCCAATGCTCTGCCCGCAACGGCCCTACACCGTCGATCTCGGCGATCATCGCTGCCGTTTCTTCGGTCCAGTTCTCCGGCTCCAACATAAACCCACCCTCGTCGAAGCAGACGTAGGGCGGCTTGTCGATGACCGGCAGATTGCCAGCCTCGGATTGAGTCCTGTTCATTAAGTTAGTATCTCCCGAGTCCCACACAGACAGACCCGCTGTCATCAATTGTTATTTCAACTCAAAGCCTACAATTTTACTAGGGCAATTAAAATAACTTTCTCTGGCATACATGTTATTTATCGGCAGTATAGGACCAATCCGACGGATTTACCAGTTGATTAGTTACTAGTGTCCGTCCGGAAACAGCATTTTCCGTCATTCCGGCGAATGCCGGAATCCAGTAATGTGTTGAATTCCCTGGATCCCGGCATTCGCCGGGATGACGTGGTTTCGGGAAAACGCGTGTTTCTGACCAAACACTAGTTACTGGTAAATAGGGAAGAGAAACTAGGAACCAGGAACTTCAAGCTAAAACATTTCCATGCGACTGTGTATTTGCTCTCGTACCCTCAGCGCCACTTCGAGGGCATCCAGGCCGACCTGCCCGTCTACCAGGGGCGGAGTGCCCGTGCCGGCACTCTCCACGAAGGCTGCCAGTTCCGCATCCAGGGGTTTTACCGGGTCTATGTTTACCCGCTCCATGACCACTTCCGGCCATTCCTTGCCCGGCGTCGGCCTGGGATAAGCCGTATCGATTCGCTGTTCGATGAAGTCCAGAGACTCGTAGCTGTTTTCCGCGAAGACACGGATCCGGCGCAGTGTCTTCTCGGAAACCCTGCTGGCTATCACGTTGGCCACGGTGCCATTGGCAAATTCCAGCCGGGCGTTGGCGATGTCCACGTGGGGCGTGAGCACAGGCGTACCCACGGCGGATATGGCGGTTATCTCCGATTTGACCAGGGAGAGAATGATATCGATATCATGAATCATCAGATCGGAAACCACATCCACATCAGTGGCACGGGCAACGAAACCGCTCATCCTGTGGGCCTCGATGAATCTCGGCCGAACAATACGCTCAGCCAATGCCATCACACCCGCGTTAAACCTCTCCAGATGCCCGATCTGCAGAATCGCCCCGCTTTTCTCCGCGAGTTCAACGATCTCCTGCCCCTCCTCCGCAGTGGCTGCGATGGGTTTTTCCAGCAGCATATGCACGCCCTGCTCCAGGAAATGACGTGCCTCGATGAGGTGGGCGGTGGTGGGTACGACGATGCTTATCGCGTCAACAAGCCCAAGGAGTGCCCGTCCACGGTCGAAGGCCTCGCAGCCGCTCTCTTCGGCAACCCGGGCCGCTGTTTCAGGATTGATGTCCGCCACACCGACCAGTTCCACACCGGCCATTCGGGAATAGATCAGGGCGTGAAAGCGTCCGAGATAACCGACGCCTACGACCCCCACACGAAGTTTGTTGCTCATGGATGACGAACCCGGAGTGCTGAAGACCCGGGGATTTTACTACAGGTAAAGGGAAATGGCCGTATTAGGGATTAAAGGTGCAGAATTTCCGCGCTGGAACTACTCATCGTCGTCACCTTCTTCGCCGGCCCCCGCATCCTCCAACAGCTTGACCACAGCCTGCTGATTCCCCATCCCGGCACGCTTGACGGCCGAGAGTCCGGCCTTGTTCTTAAGGTTGAGATCTGCGCCCGATACTATCAATGTGGCAACCACATCCTGGTGACCGAATGCCGACGCCTCCATCAGGGCCGTGTTGCCGGACGAATCCGTAGCATTGGGATCGGCACCGGCACCTATGAGGGTTCTCACCGTGCGCAGATTGCCTTTGAAGGCAGCCACCACCAGGACGGGCCGTCCTGCCGGATTCTTGGTATTGGCATCGACACCCTGTACCAGAAGGTTCTGCACCGACTGCTCCCGCCCCTGGCTGACAGCGGCCAGAAGCATCTGTTCCTGGTCCGCGGACCAGGTGCCATTGGAGAACAAAAGCAGCAAAATAATCCAAGAAAAGCGGGACATCGAAGCCATTCCTTCAATCTTTAAATGCCTAATGGAGAGCGGCCGTGGATGCCCAAACTGTAGTTCCCTTGCATTTCTGCTTTCTTGCCGCTACTTTGATCTGCCCTTCCGTCCCCCATTGAAAGGAGCCTGCCGGAGTTGTCACAGGAAGCCAACAAGATCAGCGTTCGGGTGGAGACAGCGTACATCGAGTCTCAATCCCTACCTGAACAGAATCGCTACGTCTTTTCTTACACCATCACCATAAGCAATACGGGCACGGTGGCGGCGCGGCTGCTGAACCGGCACTGGATCATCACTGATGCCAACGGCCAGGTGCAGGAAGTCGTAGGTGACGGGGTCGTGGGAAAGCAACCCTTCCTCAAGCCAGGAGAGAATTTCAGCTATACCAGCGGCACCGCCCTGGAGACCCCGCTGGGCACCATGCAGGGCAGCTACCAGATGCGCTCCGAGACCGGTGCCCATTTCGATACGACCATAGCTCCCTTTACCCTGGCAATACCCAATTCCCTTCACTGACCTGCTGCAAATCAAAGTGCAACACAGAACCCTGGAGCCCGGAATCCTGCTGGCGGGGGTCGCACTTTTTCTGATACTGAGCGGTCTGAGCCCCGAGGCCGATCGATATATCTGGTTTCTGGAAACCGTGCCGGTGATGATCGGCATTCCCCTGCTGCTGGCCAGTTACCGCAGCTTCCCGTTGACTCCGCTGCTGTACCGCCTGCTGGCCCTGCATGCCCTGATCCTGATCGTGGGCGGCCATTACACCTACGCCGAAGTGCCCCTGTTCAACTGGATCCGCGATACTTTCGAGCTATCCCGAAACCACTACGACCGCATAGGACATCTGGCACAGGGTTTCATACCGGCGATACTGGCACGGGAGATACTGTTGCGCCTTTCCCCCCTGCGGCCCGGAGGCTGGCTGTTCCTGACCGTCACCAGCATCTGCCTCGCGTTCTCCGCTTTCTACGAAATGATCGAATGGTGGGTAGCCCTGACCAGCGAGGAGGCAGCAGAGGCATTCCTGGGCACCCAGGGCGACATCTGGGACACCCAGTGGGATATGTTTCTGGCACTGATCGGCGCTATAACGGCGCAGCTGATGCTGGGTCGACGGCATGACCGGCAACTACAGCAGATCAACCGGCAGGAATGAGCACTCATGGCTATCTACGCCGTCGGTGATATCCAGGGTTGCCATGATGAATTCATGGTGCTTCTGGAACGCATCGGATTTTCACGGTCGCGCGATCTGCTCTGGCTGACAGGGGACATAGTAAACCGCGGCCCCCAATCCCTTGAGTGCCTGCGATTCGTAAAAGATCTCGGAGACAGGGCGGTCATGGTGCTGGGCAACCACGATCTGCATCTGCTGGCCATGTCTCAGGGGAATCTGCGGTTCGAAAAGAAAAACCAGACCCTGGAGCCTATTCTCAACGCCCCCGACCGCGATGAGCTGCTGCACTGGCTGCGGCACCGCCCGTTGATGCATCACGATGCCAGGCAAAATTACACACTGGTCCATGCTGGCCTGCCTGCTGAATGGGACGTACCGACGGCATTGCAGCGGGCCGGGGAGATCGAAACAGTATTGCGGGGCGGACAGTTTCATGGGTTCTGCATGGAAATGTACGGAAACAACCCCGACCGCTGGTCTGACGACCTCCAAGGCATGGACCGCATCCGCTACATCGTCAATTGCCTTACGCGCATGCGTTACTGCAAGCCGGACGGTACGCTGGATTTCGGGGAACACGGCGCCCCCGGCTCCCAGAATTCCAGGCTCGTTCCCTGGTTCAAGGTAACCGGCAGGGCAAGCCGGAAGGCACGCATTCTGTTCGGGCACTGGTCAACCCTGGGCTATCATCAGTCCGACAACGTCTGGGCGCTGGACAGCGGTTGTCTGTGGGGGGGGCAGCTGACAGCGGTCAGGCTGGGAGAGAAGTCATCGCCGGAGCCCTACCAGTTAGACTGCCCGGGGTTTATTAGACCCGGCTGAATGTCATAATGGCCGGCAACCGAAACCATGAACACAGAAACAAACAGTGCAGACCCCATCCCGCCGTGTCCGCTTTGCGTGGACCTGGACGGCACCCTGGTGCACACCGATCTCCTGATCGAATCGGTTTTCGGCCTGCTCAAGGAGAATCCCCTTAATCTGTTCCGGCTCCCGGGCTGGCTGCTCAAGGGAAAGGCCCATTTAAAGCAACAGATCGCGGACCGGGTGGAACTGGATGTTTCCCTGCTCCCTTACAACGAGCCGCTGTTGACGTATCTCGAGGACCAGAAGTCCCGGGGCAGAACCCTGGTCCTGGCCACAGCCACAAACATCAAGTACGCCTCCCAGATCTCCATGCACCTGGGCCTGTTCAAGGAAGTGCTGGCCAGCGACGCCCAGACCAATCTGTCGGGTGATATAAAGCGCCACCATCTGGTGAAGGCTTTCGGAGAAAAGGGGTTCGATTACGCAGGCAATGACGATATCGACGTGGCGATATGGATTCATGCCCGTCAGGCCATTCTCGTCGACACCACGCCCAGCGTCAGACGCCAGGCCAAGGAAATCGCAGAGGTCAACCGGGAGTTCGACAGTCGGGATTCCGGATTATTTCAGCACTTGCGCGCCATGCGCCTTCACCAGTGGCTGAAAAACCTGCTGGTCTTCATACCGCTGATCATGGCTCACCAGGTACAACAGCCGCAGCTGCTGCTGCTCGCTGTCCTGGCTTTCCTGGCGTTCGGACTTTGTGCCTCGAGCGTTTACCTGCTCAACGATCTGCTGGACCTCGATGCCGACCGCCAGCACCGGACCAAGCGGCACCGACCCCTTGCTGCCGGCACCCTGCCGATCATGCACGGGGTCCTGATGATCCCCATACTGCTGTTCCTGGCCTTTTGCGTCGCGCTTTTCCTGCCCGCCGAGTTCACCTGGGTGCTGGTTTCGTACTACGGGGTGACCCTCGCCTATTCACTGAGGCTCAAGCAGTCACCCCTGACCGACGTAGTGGTGCTCGCCGTGCTCTACACCCTGCGTATCATTGCGGGTGCCGCAGCCGTCTCCACCGCCCCCTCTTTCTGGCTCCTGGCATTCTCCATGTTCCTGTTTTTCAGCCTGGCCCTGGTGAAACGTTTCGCAGAACTGCTGGGATTGACCGGGGAACAGCAGGAAGGCATCGTCGCGGCCCGGGGATACCGGGCGGAAGACCTGGAGGGGCTTGCGCAGTCGGGAATCTCCAGCGGCTATCTGTCGGTGCTCGTATTGGCGCTCTACATCAACAGCGAACAGGTAAAGGCCCTTTACACCCACCCTGAATTCATCTGGCTGCTCTGCCCGCTGCTGCTTTACTGGATTGGCCGCGTCTGGCTGTTGGCGCGCAGGGGCGAGATGCAGGAAGACCCCGTGGTCTTCGCCATTCAGGACCGGCGCAGCCTGCTGATCGCCTGCACCGGTGTCCTGATCCTGTGGCTTGCCACATGAGCGGTAACCCCGGAGCGACCGGGCTTTATCAGTCGTGGGGACGCTACCCCGGAACGCCTCAGACGGCGGTTCCGGTTCGCTGGCGCCACGAGACGCTGCCCCTCGACGGGAGCCGGGAGAGTACGGCACTTCCCTACGGCAACGGCCGCAGCTATGGAGACAGCTGCCAGAACGACGGCGGTGTGCTCATGGACACCCGCCCCCTGAACCGGTTCATCGCCTTCGACGAAGACAGCGGCATCCTCAGATGCGAGGCCGGGGTGCTCTTGTCGGAGATCCTCAAGCTGTTCGTGCCCAGGGGCTGGTTCCTTCCGGTGACACCGGGCACCCGGTTCGTGACGGTGGGCGGGGCCATCGCCAACGACGTACATGGAAAAAATCATCATCGGGCGGGCACCTTCGGCTGCCACGTGCACTGCTTCGAACTGCTGCGCTCGGACGGTACGCGCCTGTTGTGCTCCGAGTCGGAAAACCCGGACTGGTACCGGGCCACGATCGGAGGACTGGGCCTCACGGGATTGATCACCTGGGCCGGGATAAGGCTCCAGCCCGTCACCGGACCCTGGATTCACCAGGAGACCATCCGCTATGAAAACCTGGAAGAATTCTTTGAACTCTCCGCGGATTCCGACAGCAGCTTCGAATATACCGTGGCCTGGGTGGACTGCCTGGCCCGGGGACCGCGGCTGGG
>JAQYVO010000193.1 GCA_030145425.1 Chromatiales bacterium
TCCCACCCGGACCCATCTGCGCAGCCTGGCGTATCCGGGAGAGGACCCGAGAACCCTGAAAACACCCGAGGAGCTGGCACCCATCTACCTGTGGCTCATGGGCAGCAACAGCATCGGCACAACGGGGCGTGCATTCGATGCTGCCGGCTCCCTGGGCTAGGAGCCTGTCGGACTTAGGATGAATCTACTGCGGAAAAGCCAATTTGGCCAGATTTCCCGATAGATATCGTTAAATATGAATGACTATTCGCCTCAATCGATCGAAAAATCTGACTCAAAATGGCTTTCCCTCGCTACGATCACCTAAGTCCGACAGGCTCCTAGAGCGACGGATGAACGGCACCTGCAGTACATGTTAAGAGCCAATTTTCCGACACGCAAAGATAATTTTAAATATAACTAGCTATTAATTAACGATATTTGTTCTTTGGCACGAAATTAGCATCGATCGATTCAGTAGTTTTGCCAGCGGATCGATTTTATGAACGGACAAATTCAAAGCATTTCAGAGAAAATAAATAAAGTGGCTACACCACCGGTCCGACCCAGCATACATGCTGACTCAAAACAGCGGTTCGCCTCAAAGGTGCTCGCGTTGACGGGTATTCTGCAGACCACTCTGGAAACCAATGAACTGATCGCCCTATTCGCCAAGGAACTGGCCAATTTCGTGGGATTCGACGGTCTTTCCTATCAGGTGTCCAAATTACGGGTTGACATCAACCTGGGAAAGCAGAGTCAACACCAATGCGACTACCAGCTGGTGGTATCCGACGAGAACCTGGGTGACATCCAGTTGTTCCGTGCCCATCCATTCCGGGATTCGGAGCTCGAACTCATCGAAAACCTGATGGCGGGGCTGCTGTATCCACTTCGCAACGCCTTGCTTTACTACCAGGCCTTGCAGACGGCCCGGATCGACCCGCTGACCGGCGTTAGAAACCGCGCCACCATGGACTCGGCGATCCACCGCGAGATCGAACTGGCGCGCCGTCATGACAACCCACTGTCGGTGATTCTGCTGGATATCGATCATTTCAAAAAGATCAACGACCAGTATGGGCATCTCAGCGGCGATCAGGCACTGAAATCCATTGCCCAGTGCACCGACAATACCATCCGGGAAAGCGACATGATTTTTCGCTATGGTGGAGAAGAGTTCCTGGTGCTTCTGTCCGGCACCGACCGCAAAGGTGCGGAGCAGCTGGCCGAGCGCATCAGGGAAAACGTGGAGAGGCTCAACCCCCACGCACACAAGTCGATGAGCCTGACTGTCAGTCTGGGCGTGGCTGGCATGCTGGACGGCGATGACACTACAACCCTGTTCAAACGTGCGGATACTGCCTTGTACCAGGCAAAACACCAGGGACGCAACCGGGTGGTGATGCAGTAATAACCTGTCCATTAGGAGGCTGTCGGACTTATCCGTTTGAAGCGAAAATCACTGGGGACGAATCAAATCAGTTTATCGAACGAGGCGAATAGTGAGCCTATTTAACGAGTTCTATAAACTGAGTTGATCGTCATCCAGGGATTTGCAGCCAAACAGTGTTAAGTCCGACAGCCTCCTGGTGGATTCAGTTAGAATCCCCCTATGACCTGGACAGCCCACACCACCGTCGCCGCCGTCATTGAGGCCAGAGGCCGCTTTCTGATGGTGGAAGAGCACACCGAAAGCGGTCTTGTCGCTTTCAATCAACCAGCCGGACACCTTGACCCCAATGAAAGCCTGTTGGATGCCGTAATCAGGGAGACCCGGGAGGAGACCGGGTGGAAATTCCTGCCCGCAGGGGTCGTGGGCATCTATCAGTGGCGTGTACCTCCCGACGGAAAGACCTATCTGCGTTTCTGCTTTCACGGTACATGCGAAGACCACCACCCCGACGTGCCTCTCGATGAGGGCATCATAAGGGCCATGTGGATGACGCGCGAAGAGCTGGCCTTGCAGCAGCCGCGTCTAAGAAGTCCGATGGTATTACGCTGCATCGACGACTATCTCTCCGGTGTCAGCCACCCCCTTTCCATTCTCCATAGCCTCGGCTATGAGTAAGGTCATCGTCGGCCTTTCCGGAGGGGTTGATTCCTCCGTGGCGGCGCTGTTGCTCAGAGATCAGGGTGTGCAGGTGGAAGGCCTGTTCATGAAGAACTGGGAAGAGGACGATGGCGAGGACTATTGTGCAGCCGCAAAAGATCTGGCGGATGCCCAGGCCGTGGCAGATCGGATTGGGATACCACTACACACCGTCAATTTTGCCACCGAGTACTGGGACCGGGTATTCGAACACTTTCTCCAGGAGTACAAATCCGGGCGCACACCCAACCCGGACGTGCTGTGCAACCGGGAGATCAAATTCCGTGCCTTTCTGGATCAAGCACTCTCCCTCGGTGCCGAGGGCATAGCCACCGGCCATTACGCCCGCATCGCCCGTAAAGACCATGGAGTGAGCATGTGCCGGGCGCTGGATGAAAACAAGGACCAGACGTACTTTCTGTACATGCTGGGTCAGCCCCAGCTTTCGAAAAGCCGCTTTCCCCTGGGTGACATGGACAAGGGGCACGTCCGGCAGACAGCCAGGCAGGCAGGGTTTCCCAACTACAAGAAAAAGGACAGCACCGGCATCTGCTTCATTGGTGAACGCAAGTTCAGGGATTTCCTCAGCCGGTACCTGCCGGCACAACCGGGCAGAATTGAAACCCCCGAAGGACGATACATCGCCGATCACCAGGGGCTGATGTATTATACCCTGGGTCAGCGCAAGGGACTGGAGATCGGAGGTGTCGCCGGAACCGAAGAAGCGCCCTGGTATGTGGTGGCCAAAGACCTGGAACAGAACCGGTTGATGGTGGCCCAGGACCACGACCACCCACTGCTGATGAAACAGTCGCTGGAGGCCTCTCAGCTGCACTGGGTTTCCGGCGATCCACCCCCGGTACCTCTGTTCTGCCTGGCCAGGATAAGACACCGTCAACCCCTGCAGCGCTGCGAGCTGGTTTCTGTCGAAGAAGACCGCTGCCTGGTTCGATTCGAACAAAAGCAAAGGGCGGTGACGCCTGGTCAGTCGGTGGTTTTTTATCGGGACAAAGAGTGCCTGGGCGGAGGCGTGATTGAACAATCAAGATGAAGACTGAAAGGGACAGGTGTATTGCCCTAGCCGGGGTATTCCAGGCTGCGGGGCTCGCCTCCAGGGTCGCCCGCCATGGCATGGCGGACAGCGATGCCATGGAGTCCAGCCTTTACAGCCTTTTCCAGGTGGATTCAGCTTCCGTCGAGGATGTTTACGGCGGTCTCTCCGGTATCACCGACGGATTGAGAACCCTGCGGGAACAGCTTATCGGAGAAAAAGCCAGGAATATCGATATCACCCGCTATGTTATTTCCCTGATGCATCTGGAAAAAAAGCTGTCAAAACAGCCGACCATGTTGCAGCGGCTTTCCGACGGCATAAACAGTGCCACCAGGCAGCTCGAACACTACCCGCTGCTCCATTCCAATATCCTGGCTGCCATGGCGGATCTGTATTCGGAGACAATCAGCAACCTGAGACCGAGGATCATGATTCAGGGTGAACCCCTGCATCTGCAAAACACCGAAAACATTAACCGGATCCGCGCGCTTCTGCTCTCCGGCATCCGCTCCGCCATACTGTGGCGCCAATGTGGAGGCAACCGCTTCCAGATCCTGTTGGGGCGAAAGCGCCTGACCGAAACAGCAAACGCCCTCTTCCTCGAAATCAGAACCCAGCCCGACCAGGCTCCCATGGAATCGTGAACTTACCGTTTCGCAATGACTATGGGAACTTCTCAGAAGCAAGTGGATTCACCATGAAAGTGATCAACTTCTCACTGCTTATTCTCCTGTTGACTGTGGGCCAGGGTATCCAGGCCGGAGAAATGGAAGTTCAGGATAACGACGAGGGCACCTGGAACAAGGCCGGTGAGTACATGGACGATGCCGGCAAGAAAGCGAAATCAGCCTGGGAAGCCACCAAGCGATACAGTACCAATGTCATGGAAGAGTCTGGCAGCTATTACGATGCCGCTGTCGACAAGGGCAAAGAGGTCGGTTCGAGCCTATCCGAGAAATCCGGGTCTGCCTGGGAATGGACCAAAGAGACCGGTTCGGATCTGGCGGATCAGGCTGCCGACTACGGCGAACAGGCAGCGGAGAAGACAGGGGCCTATTACGAATCCGCACGTGAAAAAGCCGGTGAACTCTACGACGAAGCAACGCAGGAACCGGAAACAGAGTCCACCCAGGACAATATCCGGGAAATTTGACCGTCCCCGATTATTAGAACACCAACAACTTAGGGCCGAATTCATTCGGCCAACGACCCCCTTTCCCTGCATCAACTCAAGCGTTGGTCGAATGAATTCGACCCTACAGTTCCCTTAGCCTGTGATGAGCCTGCGAGACACGGGGGGGTTGCCAATGGCCATTCCGCCACACTTAATTTTGCGGGCTTTTTCCTGGATTACCTTTGTAGGGCCGAATTCATTCGGCCAACGACCCTCTTTCCCTGCCCGTCTATCTTTTCGCTGCGAATATCCAGCACGACGGCACCGGGTTTGCAGGCGTTCTTGCCGAGCCAGTCAGCCTCCACCAGCGGTTGCAGGGGCCGGCCGAGCCGGCCCCTGATCAGGCATTATTCTTAGAGATTGAACGAGATGGGCACTTCCGCCGCCACTTTCGAATACTCGGCGATCTGGTCGAAGTTGAGGTAGCGGTAGAGGTCGTCGGACATGGTGTTGATCGACTGTACCTGCTCCAGATACTCCTCGTTGGTCGGGATCTTACCAAGAATGGCACAGACCACTGACAGTTCCGCCGAGCCCAGATAGACATTGGCACCGTCACCCAGGCGGTTGGGGAAGTTACGGGTGGAAGTCGACATGACCGTGGCACCGGCCCTGACTCTCGCCTGATTGCCCATACAGAGGGAACACCCCGGCATCTCGGTCCTGGCCCCAGCCTTGCCGAAGATGCTGTAGTAGCCCTCCTCCACCAGCTGGTGCTCGTCCATGCGGGTGGGAGGACATATCCAGAGCTTGGTGGGGATGCTGGAAACACCGTCCAGCACCTGCCCCGCCGCTCGGTAATGCCCGATATTGGTCATGCACGAACCGATGAACACCTCGTCGATGGTGTCCCCGGCCACATCGGAAAGGGTTTTGACATCGTCCGGATCGTTCGGGCATGCCACGATGGGCTCCTTGATCTGGCTAAGGTCGATGTCGATGACCGCCGCGTACTCCGCATCGGCGTCAGCTTCGAGCAGTTCAGGCTTCTCCAGCCACTGCTGCATATTGGCGACACGCCGCTCCAGGGTCCGGGGATCTTCGTAACCGTTGGCTATCATCCATTTCAGCAGGGTGATATTGGAGTTGAGGTACTCTTTGATCGGGGCCTGATCCAGTTTGATGCTGCAGGCCGCGGCAGATCGCTCCGCAGAGGCATCCGACAGCTCGAAGGCCTGTTCCGCCTTGAGGTGGGGCAGCCCCTCGATCTCCAGGATGCGGCCGGAAAAGATGTTCTTCTTACCCTCCTTGGCCACCGTCAGCAGACCGTCCTGAATCGCCTGGTAGGGGATGGCATTTACAAGGTCCCGCAAGGTGATGCCCTGCTGCATCTCTCCGCTGAACCTCACCAGAACGGATTCCGGCATATCCAGGGGCATTACCCCGGTGGCCGCCCCGAAGGCGACCAGTCCGGATCCCGCCGGAAACGAGATGCCCAGGGGAAATCGGGTATGGGAGTCACCGCCGGTGCCGACAGTATCCGGCAACAGCATGCGATTGAGCCAGGAGTGGATAATGCCGTCGCCCGGACGCAGTGAAACGCCTGCCCGCGAAGAGATGAAGTCCGGCAGCGTGTGGTGGGTCTGGATGTCCACAGGCTTGGGATAGGCGGCGGTATGGCAGAAGGACTGCATCACCAGGTCTGCCGAGAATCCCAGGCAGGCCAAATCCTTCAATTCGTCCCGGGTCATGGGTCCGGTGGTGTCCTGGGAGCCGACGGTGGTCATCTTCGGCTCACAATAGGTGCCCGGATGAACCCCCTCCACGCCGCAGGCCCGCCCCACCATTTTCTGTGCCAGGGTGAAGCCCTTGGTGCCGCCTGCTGCGGAGACCGGTAACTTGAATGTCTCGGAGGACCCCAGGCCCAATGCCTCTCGGGCCCTTTCCGTGAGTCCCCGGCCGATGATCAGGGGTATCCTGCCACCCGCCTGAACCTCGTCCACCAGAACATTGGTTTTGAGCTCGAAACGGCAGACTTCAGACCCGTCGGCATGGTTCCGAATCACCCCCTCGTAAGGCAGTATGTCGATAACGTCACCGGTCTGCATGCCCGATACATCGCATTCGACAGGCAGTGCGCCCGAATCTTCCATGGTGTTGAAGAAGATGGGCGCTATCTTGCTACCCAGGCAATAGCCGCCTGCACGCTTGTTGGGGATGTAAGGGATATCATCGCCCATATACCAGAGGACGGAATTGGTCGCGGATTTGCGTGAGGAACCGGTACCCACCACATCACCCACATAGGCTATCGTGTGGCCCTTTTCCTTCAAAGATTCAATTGTCTGCAGCGGATCGCCTTCCAGACCGGGACGGGGATTCTTCAGCATGGCCTTGGCATGCAGCGGGATGTCGGGCCGGGACCAGGCATCCTGGGCGGGGGACAGATCGTCGGTATTGGTCTCTCCGGGCACCTTGAACACGGTGACCGTAATCTTTTCCGGCAGCGGATCACGGCTGGTAAACCACTCTGCATCTGCCCAGGACTGCAATACCGCCTGCGCGTGGCTGTTTCCGGCGTCTGCCTTCTCTTTTACGTCGTGAAAGGCATCGAACATCAGCAGGGTATGGGAGAGCCCCTTGACCGCTGCAGGGGCCAGGTTCTCATCCTCGAGCGTTTCGATCATGGGGGTGATGTTGTATCCACCCAGCATGGTGGCCAGCAGTTCGATGGACCGCACAGGGCTTATCAGGGGACTGGTCGCCGCACCCTTTGCGATATCGGCAAGGAAGGCGGCCTTGACGTAGGCGGCCTGATCCACACCCGCCGGTACCCGGTTGGTGATCAGATCGAGCAGGTATTCTTCCTCTCCCGCCGGTGGATTTTTCAGCAATTCCACCAGAGACGCGGTCTGTTCCACATCCAGAGGCAGCGGAGGTATGCCGTCTGCCGCACGCTCTTCTACATGTTTTCTATAGGTTTCAAGCATCGTCGCTCCTCCAGCTGTTGCATCCTGTTCAAATGCATTCAGGTGTTTTTTATTGATTCAGTAGGTTGAAAAGGGTTTTATAAATGCAAGTATTAGGATGTATTTATAACCGAAATCGTCGGAAATATCTGCATCAGAATAACCGTGCAGTGATTATATAGATCTCCGGGAAGATTGAGATCCACCTCCGGGCTGACAACGCGACTGATCGGCGATGTTATAATTTCATTTTTTCAGAATCAGGATGGCCATGGAACTCTCCCCCCTTACCGCGATCTCCCCCGTCGACGGACGCTATGCAGGCAAAAGTGCGGACCTGCGCCCCATGTTCAGTGAGTTCGGCCTGATCAGACACCGTGTGCTCGTGGAAGTCCGTTGGCTGCAGGCCCTTTCCTCCAATCCCGGCATCTCCGAAGTCAAGCCGCTGGGCGAGCATGCGGACAATGTTCTCAACGGCATCGTGGATAACTTCTCCATCGATGATGCCCACCGGGTCAAAAACATAGAACGAACCACCAACCACGACGTGAAGGCGGTGGAATACTTTCTCAAGGAAAAGATCACAGGCAATGTGGAACTGGAATCCGTCAGCGAGTTCATACACTTTGCCTGTACCTCCGAGGATATCAATAATCTCTCCCATGCGCTGATGTTGCGCGAAAGCCGCGGCCAGGTCCTGCTGCCGCAGATGGATGAACTCATTAAAGCTGTGGAAGGGCTTGCCCGGCAGCATGCCGACATACCCATGTTATGCCGTACTCACGGTCAGCCTGCCTCTCCGTCCACGCTGGGTAAGGAGATGGCGAATTTCGCCTATCGCCTGCAGCGCCAGCGTGATCAGGTGGCAAACATTCAGTTGTTGGGCAAGATCAATGGCGCGGTAGGTAACTACAATGCCCATCTGGCGGCTTATCCTGAGATTGACTGGCCAGGAACCACGAAGGCATTCGTTGAATCCCTGGGGCTTTCCTGGAACCCTTATACCATCCAGATAGAACCCCATGATTACATGGCTGAGCTGTTCGACGGGGTGGCCCGCTTCAACACTGTCGTGATCGATTTCTGTCGGGATATCTGGGGCTATATCGCCCTGGGATATTTCAAGCAGAAAACCGTGGCGGGGGAAGTGGGCTCGTCCACCATGCCCCACAAGGTGAATCCCATCGATTTCGAGAACGCCGAGGGCAACATGGGACTGGCCAATGCGATGCTCGGTCACATGTCTGCGAAACTGCCCATCTCACGCTGGCAGCGGGACCTCACCGATTCCACGGTACTGCGTAATATAGGGGTTGGTTTTGCCTACTGCACCATCGCCCTGCAGGCGGTCCTGAAAGGGATAAGCAAGTTGGAAGTCAATGCAAAACAGCTGGCGTCCGACCTGGATCAAAACTGGGAAGTGCTGGCAGAACCTATCCAGACGGTTATGAGACGATACGGCATCGAGAGGCCCTACGAAAAACTCAAGGAACTGACCCGTGGCCAAAGAGTGACGCGAGAGGATCTGGAGCGATTCGTGGACGGACTGGAACTGCCGGAAGCCGCAAAAAAAGCCCTCAGGGAACTTGAACCCGGCACCTATGTGGGCAATGCGGCGACCCAGGCCCGTGACATCTGATTATGCGCGGTATCGGGGACAGGTACCTGCTGCTGTTCCTGATACCTTTCTTGTTCCAAAACGTGGGCCGCGCACAATCCTCCCCAGCCGCAAACATTGACTTTGACAGAGTTCCCTGGCGGCTTCTTTCATTCAAGGCCAACAGTTCATTCGGCAATCTTGAAACCGACGTCCAACTTACCGTTGTCCAGGCCGGAGAGATCGCTGAGCTGTTGATTGCCTCACCGCAATATAGGGCAGCGCAGGCATCGGGCTCCGGGACGGTCAGCATCAGGGTTCGCTCCAATGCCGATCCCCTCTTGGGTTCCCGTGAGGAACTGAAGACCCAATCATGGTTCAATCCGGAGAACATTGCCGCGTTGCAGCGTGTCAGAGTGCGACGGGGCAAACAGAGTTGGCAGAAGTCTTATCGATTCACGCAGGGTGGGGTTTACCGTGTGCGAAAAAAACCGGCAGACGAACACGAACAGGGCATGACACCGGACCAGTGGACCTCTGTTCAGAAGGCATTCTATGAATATAACGGCAAGGATTCAGAATGTCCGGTAATTATGGAACCCAACGGACTGCTCTATCTGGCATCGGCCATTGATGTCGAGAGACAGCAGTTTCCTTTGAGTATCTGCGTTTTCAATAAAAAGCAGCTGCACCGCTTAAAAATATCCGGCGGCCCGGACCAGGCACTGGAGGTCGATTATCTGGAGAAGGCCCAAGGCACGGATACCCGGATTCGAAAGCGTATCGACGCCGTCAAACTCAGCTTTGAACCAAGCCCCCTGATCCCACCCGACATCGAACCGGAAACTTTTTCATTTTTAGGGCTAAAGGGAAACTTCGATATATTCCTGGACAAAGCGTCGGGGATTCCGATCCAGATAAGCGGGGGGAGTTCATCGTTCGGAGACGTGGACATCCTGCTGCATTCAGCGAAAATCAATGCACGCAGAACGCCGGCAAGTCTGTCCCAACCGTGAAAAAGGCCGGTCCGCGTGAGCGAACCGGCCTTTTATCTCAGCTTGAACTGCTGATACTAACGGCTTTCTACATGGATACGACGGTTCTGATCGCGTCCTTCCCTGGTGGCGTTGTCGGCAACCGGGTTTTCTTCACCCTCACCGCGCACGGTGATCATATCGGAGGAAACGCCCGCTGACACCAGGTGGTCCCGTGCCGACTCGGCGCGACGCAGGGAAAGCCCCATGTTGTAGTCAGCCGGACCAACACTGTCGGTATGACCGACAATTACCAGAGTTTCACTGCCCGGGCTGTCCTTGATCATCTTGGCGACCGCGTCGAGGGCCTGTTCCATAGCCGGTGTGAGCACGGCGCTGTCGAAGCCAAACTCACCCTCGAGCAGGTCGATGGTCATGCTCTCCATGATCTCGCAGCCCCACTGGTCGACTTTCGCGCCGGCGCGGGTACCAGGACATTTGTCCTTGGCATCGATGACACCGTCGCCGTCGGAGTCGGCCGGGCCCATCATCGGCTCTTCAGCCATCATATCGCCGCAAGCTTCCTTGGGACCGGCAGCGCCGCCAGCTGTACTCCAACATTCGCCGCCGCTGTTCATAACGGTGCCCATCGAGCCGTCGATAGCATAATGTTTCATACCACCGTGGCTTGACGCCATCCCCTGAGTTGCCACTGCCATGCCTGCAATCATACCAAGCATTACAATGGTTTTTTTCTGTGTGAACATGTTTTTATCCTTCCTCGCGTTCTATATTGAATGATGTGATTAAGCGGTAGTTTGCAGGTGCCTTGGCAGGCTCCTCCACACCCCAATAACTGGGAAGCCGGCGCCTAGCTTTGCGAAGGTTGCCATAGTGTTAGGAAAAATACCAGACCTTTTTCGTACGAATTAGGCTTGTTGTGACCTGTTAAACACCGGATTCACCCCCCTCCAGATCCGCCTGTACCCGCGACAGGCTCCTTACCCAAGGTTTGGCTGCCTTGATCTCTTCCGGGAGGCTGTCGATAGTGGCCTGAGCCTCTGTTTTTGAGGAAAAATCGCCATACAGGAGCACATTCCAGTCACGGCCATTCCACTCTCGCTGATACTGAGCCAGGGGACCTGGCAACGAAAGCCTGCTGGCGATGCCCGCGATAACCGCCTTACTGTATGCGCCGGCAATCTGAATGGTGTAATGGGCGGGATCACGCTTCCGGATCCAGCTGCTGTCCTCTGTCCCTGTGTCCCGGGGCCCCTGGGCGCCGCCTTCGTCATCGCCGTTTTCGGACGGCTGCTTTCCCGTGACCCCCAACCGTTCGCTGAGCTTACGGGTTACTTCGTTAATCTCCGTTTGTTTCTCCAGATAAGCATCCAGAGCAACGCGGGTCTTGCCAAGGTCCCTCTGAATAGTCCCCAGGTTTTCACGATACTCCTCGTGAATCGCCACCTGCCCGGACAGAACCTTCTTCTGAAGCTCCATCTCGGATCTCATCTGATCCCACTGCTCCGGCGAAACACCCGGTTCCGGTCTGTCGAGAGAGGGCCCGGAGGCAAGCTGCCTACCCCAAGCCTTCAGTTGGGCATCCTGAGCAATCAGATGCCTGCCGAACTTTTCAATCTGCTTGTCATTCTTCGCGAAGCGGGTGGTGATCCAATCGCTGCCAAACCAGAAACCAACTATGCCCAGCACCAGCAACGCCAGTACAATGACGGCCAGTGCATTCCGTAATTTATCGTAACTGGACAACTGCTCCCGATGTCCCGTCGCCAGGTTTCTGATTTGCCGATCGAGATCATCTTTGTCCCTTGATACGCCCTCCAGCAATCCCTCCTGGGACTTTTCCAGCTCAGCGAGGCGAGTGTTCAGGCCGGACGCATCTCCGATCTGCTCCTCGAGTCCCTCCTCCCGGGTCGCTGTTTCCTGAATCCGACGCTCGTGGTTTTCCAGGTGTGTTATGAATTCCCGCCGCGCCGCTTCCAGGTCATCTTCCAGGTCTCCTTCCAGGCCCTCGATGCGCTTCTCTAATCTGAGATACTGATCTGACCGTTCACCGTTGGGGGCTACCGCACCGTCGATCCGTCCCGAGAGGGCGCCGACCGCCTCCGCAATCTCCGCCGTGCGGCGTTTTTCCTCGGCAACATCGGCCGAAAGACGTTCCAATTGTTCTTCGAGCTTCAATCCGCCGTCATGAAGTTTCCGGTCAAAATCTTCCAGGCCGGCGGCTATATCCGCAACCCGATTCTCCAGCACGCGCCCCTGCTCCAGGGATCCTTCGGCACTGCTTGCGGACTGTGCCAATCGGTCCGAGAGGCTGCTCAGATCCTCAGCCATCCCGGCTGCACGCTGCTGCTGCTCCCCGAGCGTTGTCTCCTGCTTCCCAAGCCGCTGCTGCAGTGCGGCGGCGGTATCATGAAGCCCTTTGTCCAGATCGCTGATTTTGCCGTCCAGCTCACCAGGAGCGTATAAACTCGAAACCCGCTCCTCGAGCTCCCGGGCACGCCCGTTGATCTCCTCCAGGTGTTTACCCTGACCGTCGGCCTGGGCTGCCAGATCCGAGTCCTGCGACTCAGTATCCTCGATCCGGGACTTCAGTGTTTGCCCGACATCCTGACCGACGCCGGACCGGCCCATAACGTCTCCGAAACGGGCCGACAGGTCGTTGAATTCACGCAGCAGGGATTCGGCTCCCTGCCTGAGCCGGGCAACATCTTCATCGAGGTCTCGCAGGCGCCGTTCCACTTCGGCCTGGTCGGCGGACAGCGCGTCGGTCTTTTCGGGCTGCTGGTCTTCCAGCCGTTCCGGCAGCGCGGCGACCGCAGAGGCCAATGCCACGCTCTTCTCGCTCAGTTCAGTGTACAGTCCCTCAACTTTCTCAATCCGTTGCCGTAATTCAGTGACGAATTCGTCCCCATCAGGCGCATCGCCGACCCGAAACTTGAGCTCTTCGAGTGAATTTGCCAGAGAGGATAGGTTTTTTTCGAGCACCTCCAGCCGATCAGTATAATCCTCTGCCCTGCCATCCAGGCCCTCGACTTTTTTCCAGAGTCTTTCGCTTTCCGCCTCTTCCGCACCCAGCCAGGTTTCGACCTTGTCCATCCTGGACGGCACCGATACGCCCTCGTCATTAGCCCGGGCGAGGCTGTCGAGCAGTCCCCGGTTGGCGGTCTGCAACTGGGTGACCCGCAGCTGCAGATCGGCTGTCTTCCCCTCCACGCCCTGTATCCGTGACGTCAGGACCTTGTGCTGGCCCAGCAGGAATTTGTCCTTCTGTTTGAGGGATTTCTGTTTGGTGTGGAGCTTCCGTGTCCTTTTGAGCAATCTCTCCAGAACGAGAGAGATCCTCCTGATGACGGACTTCCTGTCCTTTGCGCTTCCTCTGGCCTTTTCCGCATTTCTACGGTTTCTGGCGTTCTTTTTCATTCAGTGGGGTTCCTGGGTTTTTCTTATAAGGGACCTTGACTGGCCAGGTCCAGATTATTACACAATATGCCGGGGGGAAAGACAGAGATTTAAGACGAAAAGGGAATTTGCATCACACTCACGATTCCACTTGACCCTGTGCCCGGAATGGGAACAATCTAGGTTGTCAGATATTAAGGAGTCACCCGTGCCTGCAGACCAGCTTATCTACCAACTGCCAGCAACCCTTGCGCCGAAAGAGTTCAAGTCCTGGCTGGAAGACGACCATGTCTTTGAATTTGAACACTCTAAGGACTTCACCCGCATCTATCTGGATACGTTTGACTGGCGTCTCTTTCGCTCCGGATCCGTATTGGAGATCATCCTTGAAAAAGGGCATTACCTCCTTACCTGGAGAAAATTGGGTACAGGTGTGATTCTGGACCAGAGAACCATGAAGTCGCTTCCGCGATTTGCGTCGGAATTCATCGCTCCCGGGCTGCAGCACCGCATGCGGGATGTGATCGGCCGGCGGAGCCTGATGCCCCAGATCTCCCTGAAAAGCGACACCCGCAAACTTTATCTGCTGGATGGCGAGGAAAAGCAGCAGCTGCGCCTGGAGATACGCATGGACCGGGTGGTGGTGCCGAACAGTACCGGCTACCTGATGCTGCCCACCTTTGTCTATCTCTTTCCTTACCGCGGCTACCGGGGGGCATACCAGAAGATTCTGCAAAGGATCACCGCCAGTGGCGGGCTGCTGCCCGCCCAGAAGGACCCTCTGACAGAGGCCATGGACTATCTGCAGATCGAACCGGAAGACTACAACAACAGGCCTGAATTCGAGCTCAACCCTGACCGGGAGGCCATCGATGGGCTCAAAGAGGTGCTTGAAGCCTTTCGGGTCATTATGGAAAAGAACATCCAGGGTGCCTGCCAGGCGGAAGACCCGGAGTATCTCCATGACTTTCTGATAGCGGCAAGGCGCACCCAATGCCTGCTGAACCGCTATCCCGATGTTTTTCCGGAAGAAGCGCTGAAACTCATCAAACAGGACTTCGAATGGGCAGAACAGTTTGCGTCCCCGATTCGAGACCTGGACATCTATCTCAGCCTGTTCGATGAGTTCGCCTCCCGCCTGGACCAGGCGCATCGCGCCTCCCTGCGGCCACTCTACGAGTATCTGCGGGACCAGAAGGCTGCCAAGCAGTGGCAAATGCGAACAGCACTGGAGAGCACGCGCTACAAGAGACTGATGGAAAACTGGAAAAGGTTCCTGGATCACAAACAGGCGCTCCAGGATCTGCCCGAAGCGGCCGGGCGTCCGATCAGGGAGGTTGCGGGTATTCGAATCGCAGACCTCTACCGCGAGATCCTGTCACTGGGCCGGGAACTGGATGAGGAAAGCAGCGCGGAGGCACTTGTGGCGCTGCATCAAACGAGTAAAAAACTGGGTTACCACCTGGAACTGTTTCACAGCCTTTTCCCGAAGAAAAAGATAGCATGGCTCGTGGAAGCTCAGCTGTCCCTCCAGGAAAATCTCAACAGCTTCCATGATCTGAATCTGCAGCACGATGCACTACTGAAATATCGTCAGAAAATGCAGCAGGAACAACGGACTATGCCGGTATGGCTGGAAACCATGGACCTGCTGGTCGAAGACCGTGAGAGCGAATGTCGCAAGGCACGGCTGGAATTTCCCGAAAGGTTTAAAAAACTCACCCGAAAAAAGATGCGAAAGCAGGTCCGCTCGCTGTTGGAAGACCGGGGCACGAGAGGCAGAGGAACGGCATGAGAATTCTGGCAACCTACAATATCAAAGGGGGCGTAGGAAAAACCACCACCGCCGTGAATCTGGCTTACCTTGCGGCTCAGGAAGGATACCGGACCTTGCTGTGGGACCTGGATCCCCAGGGTGCGGCGACCTTCTGCTTCCGCGTGAAACCTAAGATAAAGGGTGGAATCACGGGCCTGAAAAAGCGCAGCAGCTCCCTTGAAAAGGCAGTAAAAGCAACGGACTTCGAAGGACTGGACGTCATACCTTCGGATTTCTCGTTCCGGAACTTTGACCAAGTCTTCAGCGACGCAAAAAAGCCCGCGCGCCAGCTCCTTAAACTGCTGTTTCCCATTGCCCGCGAATACGATCTGTTGATCATCGACAGCGCACCGAGCATCTCCCTGGCCTCCGAGAACATTTTCTATGCCGCGGACGCCTTGCTCATCCCTCTGATTCCCACAACCTTTTCCGTACGTACCTACTATCAGTTGCTGCACTATTTCCGGAAGAAGCCGGCAAGCCACCTGAAGCTCCTGCCCTTCTTCTCCATGTACGACAGCAGTCGCTTGCTTCACCGGCAGATCGTCGGCTCACTGCCCCGGGAATTTCGGGGCATGCTCAACACCTCCATTCCTTATGCGAGGCGGATCGAGTTGATGGGAGTGGAGCGGGCGCCTGTCGGACACTTCGCCCCCAAGAGCAAGTCCGACAAGGCTTATAAACGACTGTGGGAAGAAATTCGAGAGAAGGTGCTGGACGAAAGGCACTTCTTTTGACCAGCCGTTAGCACCCCGTATCCCTCCTTATTAAAGAATACGCCCGCGGTTAAGCTATTCAGTTTGTAATAATATTGTAACAATTAGATTGCGGCGAACTGACCGGGATCAATATGTTACGGATCCGATACATCAATAATTAGGCCTGTGGTTAAGGTTTTTTTGATCAGGCATTCTCTAAAGTGGAAGACCCCGAACAGAATAGGGGATTCGGGGAAAAAGTGTTTGAAAGCAAACACTTCATGAGAGACATGTTCTGATAAGAAAAACCGATGCCCACATAATAAGTACCTATGATAATCACGGAAAAAGGCATCTTGATGGCGTGCCCAGCCTCAGTCAACCGGGACCGGACGACGCCTGATCCGTATTGATCCTTGTAATCATTTTGGGTTGGAGAATCCTATGCGAACAACAAATCCCATTGCTTCCCTCCTGGGGAGCTCACCCTTCAAGCCAATGCAGGCACACATGCGGATCGTAAATGAGTGTGTTGCGGAAATACCCGCCTTGTTTGAAGCACTGGTCAATGGCGATGCCGACGGTGTCGCCAAGCAGAAAACGGTTATTTTTGAAAAAGAGCAGGAAGCTGACAATCTCGAGAACGACCTTCGCGCGCATTTTCCGAAGAGCCTGTTCATGCCGGTGGACCGGCGTGACCTTCTGGAACTCCTGGATATGCAGGACTCCATTGCCGATACCGCCCAGGATATCGCAGGACTGATGATGGAGCGGGACATGTCCGTGCCCGATGACATGAAAGAAGACCTGCTGGCCTTCGTGCAGCGCTGCGTGGATACCTGCAATCAGGCGGCAAGCGTCGTTTCGGAGCTGGACGAGCTGATTGAGATGGGCTTCCGCGGCGGAGAAGCCAGCAAGGTGGAAGATATGGTCACGAAACTCAGCGAGATAGAGGACGAGACCGACGATATGGGCATGGCTCTGGCAAAAACCCTGTTTTCGAAAGAAGACGAGATGAAGCCCGTCTCGGTGATCTTCTGGTATCAGATGATCCAGTGGATCGGCGACCTGGCCGACTTTTCGGAGAAGGTGGGGGATCGCATGCGGCTGCTGATAGCCCGCTAAGCGTTGCGGCCTTCGTGAAAACTGACCGGAGAATGCTTTTCCGCTCACTCGCTTCAACAAGCCGGGTGCTCAAGGCCGTTGGGGCCTGTCCCGGTATAAAATAATTCGTTAAGGAGTCCAGAATGGACATCATTGCTGAATATGGTACTACGTTTTTAGTTATGGCCGTGGTATTCGGCTTTTACATGACCTGGGGTATCGGTGCCAATGACGTGGCCAACGCCATGGGCACCTCGGTGGGATCCGGTGCGATCACCGTAAAACAGGCGATCATCATCGCCGCCATCTTCGAGTTCGCAGGCGCCTTCATCGCGGGCGGTCAGGTAACCAAGACCATCCGCAAAGGCATTATCGACCCAAGCGCCATCGCCGACAATCCGGAACTGCTGGTCTACGGCATGCTGGCGGCGCTGCTGGCGGCCGCCATCTGGCTGATGATCGCCTCCACCAAAGGCTGGCCCGTATCCACCACCCACAGTATCATCGGCGCCATCGTCGGCTTCACCATGGCCGGCATCAGTGTAGACGCGGTCAACTGGGGCAAGATCGGCGGCATCGTCGCCAGCTGGCTTGTATCGCCCATGATCGGCGGCACCATCGCCCTGCTGCTGATGCTCAGCATCCGCAAGTTGATCCTGAATACCGACAATCCCTTCGCGCAGGCGAAGAAATGGGCACCGATGTACGTGTTCCTGGTAGGCTTTATCGTCACCCTGGTGACCGCGTTCAAGGGTCTCAAACACCTCCATCTCGAACTGACCGGCCCCCAGGCCTTCGTCCTCGCATTCGTAGTGGGTGGCGTCGTCGCCTTGATCGGAAGGGCAATGGTCAACAAGATCCCGGTGGATACGACAGCAGACAAGGACTATCACTTCGCCAGCGTGGAGAAAGCCTTTACCCCGCTGATGATCTTCACCGCCTGCGCCATGGCCTTCGCCCACGGTTCCAACGACGTGGCCAACGGTATTGGCCCCCTGGCCGCAGTGGTCTCTATCATCAACAGCGGTGGTGAAGTCGCCCAGAAAGCCGACACTCCGATCTGGATCCTGGTACTCGGCGGCGCCGGCATCGTGATCGGCCTTGCCACCATGGGATACAAGGTGATGCAGACCATCGGCACCAAGATCACCGAGCTCACGCCCACCCGTGGCTACTGTGCAACCCTGGCGGCAGCCACTACCGTGGTGCTCGCCTCCAAGACCGGACTGCCCGTGTCCACCACCCACATCGCCGTGGGTGCGGTAATGGGTGTCGGGCTGGCTCGCGGCGTCGGTGCCCTCGACCTTCGGGTGATCGGAAACATCGTGATCTCCTGGATCGTCACACTGCCGGCCGGCGGTATCCTGGCCGCATTGTTCTTCTTCGTGTTCAAAGGCATTTTCGGCTAAGCGAAAGAAGCAACAGGCAAGCCTCCCGCAAGGGAGGCTTGCTTTTTTGTTATAAAAAACAAAGAAAAGAGGGAAAAAAAAGGACTCATCATGTAGACTCCTAACCGAGGCTGCGGGGAGTGTTGATGCGATTGGCCAGCCTTGTTGTTATTGCACTGCGGACTGCACTCAGGTGCAGCGGGGTACCGATGGTGATTCGCTGGGTATGATAGGTCCGGAGATCCGCTGAATGGCAAAAACCGATGCCAAAAAAACCTTTCTGAAAAGGCTGAAGGCGTCGTTTTCCGACCTCGCAGAATGTGAGGAGGTGGATTTAAAGGAGTCATACCGGCTTCACAACAAAAAGATCAAGGTGCATCTCGGGGAGTACCCGTTCCA
>JAQYVO010000235.1 GCA_030145425.1 Chromatiales bacterium
CAGGCTGTCGGACTACCGGGGCCGGGTGGTCATCATCAATTTCTGGGCCACCTGGTGCCCTCCCTGCCGGGAGGAGATGCCTTCCATGCAGCGGGCCTGGGAACTGCTCGAACCGGAAGGGATCGTCATGCTCGCAATCAATGTGGGTGAAGACGAGGACACCATCTTTCAGTTCACCGCCAACTACCCGGTTGAATTTCCTTTACCGATGGATCGAGACTCGGGTGTCATTGACAGCTGGCCCATCATGGGGCTGCCTACAACCTTCGTGGTCGACCCCCAGGGCCGACTCTATTACCGCGCCATTGGCGGACGGGCATGGGACGATCCGGAACTGCTGGCGCCGGTGAGGGCTCTCAGAAAGTGACTGGCTGAAATGAACACGTTCGAATTAGGCTGGTTCGACCTGGGTTGGTTGCTTCTGTTGTTGGACCTGACCATTGTCGCCGTTTTGATCCCCACTATAATTTTACAACGCCGGGAGTCTGGTGCAACGCTGGCCTGGATACTCGCCATTGTCCTGGTCCCGTTTCTTGGGTTGCTCGCCTTCTGGGTATTCGGGACAACCCGCCTGCACCTGCGACGTCGCAAGCGTCGCAAGGTCGAAAAAAGACTGGAGCCTGCCCTGAGCATGCTGCTCACTCGTACAGTGAAGCAGGAGTCCGGAATGGAACTGCATTTGTCATTTTTGCATCTGGCGGAAAAGCTCGACGAGATCGGCCCCCAGTTCGGCAATGCCGTCGAGTTATACCGGGATGGCCCCGTTGCATTCGACGCCCTGGAAGCGGCATTCGAAAGGGCGGAGCACCATGTACATCTCGTCTATTACATCTGGGAGGGGGACAGTACGGGTGGCCGCCTGCGTGACGCCCTGGCTCGTGCGGCAGCCCGCGGGGTCGAGGTAAGGCTGCTTATCGACGATGTGGGGTCTCGAAGCACCAGGCGGGAGTTTTTCACAAACCTGCGGGATGCAGGGGGTCGGGTCGAGCGATTTCTTCCAGTCAACCCCCTGAACCGCCAGCTTGCGTTGAACAACCGTAATCACCGCAAGATCGTGGTCGTCGACGGCAGGATCGGTTTTACCGGTGGCATGAACGTGGGTGATTCTTATGCGGGCCTTTCCAGCCCCTGGCTGGATCTGCATGCCCGGATGCAGGGGCCGGTGGTGCATTCATTGCAGGAGGTGTTCTGCCAGGATTGGTATCACGCCACCGGGGATGACCTGGTCAACCCGGAATACTTCCCCGAAGTTTCCGAAGCCGGAGACGTCTGGGCACAGATTCTTGCCAGCGGTCCGGCGGACGAACGCTGGCGCGCCATCCACACCTTTCTGTTCGCCGCCATTACCCTGGCACACAAACGGATCTGGATCGAGACCCCCTATTTCGTTCCCGACGCACCAATGACGATGGCATTGCAGACAGCGGCGTTGCGAGGTGTGGATGTCAGGCTGCTGTTGCCCGGAAAATCGGATCATCCCCTGGTACTGAATGCAGGGAGGTCATTTCTGGATGAATTGATCTCGGCGGGGGTTCGGGTGTTCGAGATCCATGGGGCGATGCCGCATGCCAAGACTGCGACCATTGACGGTGTTTTCTCGACCCTCGGTTCCGCCAATATGGATCAACGCAGCTTTCGTCTCAATTTCGAGGCCAATGCCTTCTTCTTCGGCGCCGAGGTCGCGCTGGAACTCGAAAGGGATTTTCTGGGGCTTTGCGACAGGGCCGTGGAGGTTACTGAAAAGTCACGGCGGGAAGTAAGCCGTGGTGTCCGGTTGATCGAGGGTATGGCCAGGGTTCTGGCGCCAATTCTCTAATCTCACTCCGGCATTCATTGATTTCCGGGCTTTAAACCGTAGAATCTAATAACAACCATAATCGAGTTTGGCGGAGGAATAGAATGAAGAAATCAATCCTTACGGTGGCCCTTTGCGTTTTCTTTTCCGGAAGCGTCTTGGCCGACGGCCACGGCAGTATGGTGGCTGATGCGCGCGGTGTGGTGAAGCAGTTCTTCGGTTCCCTGAAGGGGGAGCTGGAAAAGGGGATGAAGACAGGTGGTCCCGTAACCGCGATCAGTGTCTGCAACGTCAAGGCGCCGATGATAGCGGAGGAAACCGGGAAAAATTCCGGATGGCAGGTTGCACGCACCAGCCTCAAGCTGCGCAACCCGGCGAACAAGCCGGATGACTGGGAGTTGAGGGTCCTGAACTATTTCGAGAAGCGCAAGGCCGCCGGTGAAGATGTCACCAAAATGGAATACTCCAAGGTGGTATCCATGGACGGCAAGCAGACGTTCCGTTACATGAAGGCCATACCGACCGCCAAACTCTGTCTGAACTGCCATGGCACCAAACTCAAACCTGAGGTGGCCCGGTCTATCGACGAACTCTATCCGGAGGACAAGGCGCGGGGCTACAAGGCCGGAGACATCCGCGGCGCATTTACCCTGCAAAAAATACTGTAAGATTACGTTTGCTCTGAGTGAGTCGGGTATTCAATTATGTAGCCTGTGTTGAGCTTGCGAAACACGGGTTAAAAGGGTGCAGGATTACCCACGTTTCGTTTCTCGGCAACTGCTCCATGCGTTGCTCTACCTCCTGCGTCCATGCAGTCGTCAACGCAGGCTACGGTTCTGTAGGGTCGAATTCATTCGACCGAATGGCTGATGGCCGAATGAATTCGGCCCTACAGCGGTGATCTAGCCAATTGATCAAGGGAAGAGCTGAAAATTTTAAGGAGAGACGATTATGGCGCCCGAGGAACTCTCCCTGCTGATGAGGGCGTTGGCCTTCGCCGCTCACAAGCACAGGGATCAGCGTCGCAAGGACCTGGGAGCCTCTCCCTATATCAACCATCCCATCGCACTGGCTGATGTGCTGGTGAACGAGGCCGGCGTGACCGATGTGGAGGTGATCGCCGCGGCGCTTCTGCACGATACCATGGAGGACACCGAGACAACCGCGGAGGAACTCGATCAGGCATTTGGATCCAGGGTCAGGAGAATCGTTGAGGAAGTCAGCGACGATCAGACGCTGGAAAAGCAGGAACGCAAGCGTATGCAGATTCTGCATGCGCCTCAATTGTCCAACCATGCAAGGCTTGTGAAACTCTCGGACAAGATATGCAACCTGCGTGACGTCGTCGGTTGCCCCCCCCGGGGTTGGAACCTGCAACGGCGGCAGGCCTATTTCGACTGGTCAAAAAAGGTGATCGACGGCCTTCGGGGGCCCAACCCAGAGCTGGAGGGGATTTTCGACGAGGTATACAAAAGCCGGCCGCAGTAACAGTCCCATCGCCTCACGGTCTGTATTGGTATCCTGTGTTGGGCCCGAAAAACACGGGGTGAAAGGGAATTTGTTGGTTTCTCTCCTGATTGAGTGGGTAAATCAATTATCCCGATAAAACACATTCAATCTTTTAGCAGAACCGTAGGGTCGAATTCATCCGCCCAGAATCGTAGGGTCGAATTCATTCGACCAATGTAGACGATCAGGCATCACAACCCAGACGAATGACGTCTCCCGCGCAGTGCGCCGCGGGACATGGTTACCTCCTTGTTTCCAATGGGAATGAGGTCTGTTGGCCGAATGAATTCGGCCCTACAACGGCAATCTAGTCGCTTTTTGTTGCTCCACCTCCTGCGTCCATGCAGTCGTCAACGCAGGCTACTTTATCTGCATAACGGATTCGATCAAACGCACCACATAGGGTGTGATGCGTTCCACGATGACTGCTACCCCCTCCGGATTGGGGTGTATACCGTCTCCCTGGTTGAGCGAAGGATCTGTCACCACACCCTCCAGGAAAAACGGGTACAGCGGAACATCGTATTCTTTTGCCAGGTCCGGATAGATGCTGTTGAACGATTTCTCGTAGTCCCGGCCCAGGTTCGGCGGGGCATAGGCACCCACCAGCAGAACCGGCAGCTTTTTTTCCCGGAGACTGTCCAGGATGGCGCTGAGATTCGCGCGGGTGATGGCAGGATCGATGCCCCGCAGGGCATCGTTGGCACCGAGCGCAACGACAACCATGTCCGGTCTGTCGCTGAGCGCCCAGTCCAGTCGCGCGAGTCCCCCTGAAGTGGTATCGCCGGACACCCCTGCATTCAGTACCCGGGCAGGAATACCCCGTGCCTCAAGCACACGCTGGAGTTGCGAGGGAAAGCTGTCCGCCGGCACCAGGCCGAACCCTGCAGTGAGGCTGTCGCCAAATGCCATGATGCGTATGTTGTTTTCGGCAACGGCGCCGTGGAACGGGCTGCCGAGGCCCGCGAGCAGTAGTAAAAATCTCATTACAAGCGCAACATTGTTGAAATAACGGGGTCCGACACCATATCTCATCAGCGGTATACCAATCTGTGAGCCGCAACAGGGAGTAACTATTTTGACAGCCACCGATGTGCCACAGCAACCGGATTCCATCGTTGATCTGAAAAACGTTCATGTAACGCTGGACAGCAGTGCAGGGCCCGTGAACATATTGCGGGGCATCGATCTGCACATAGGCGCGGGCGAAACAGTCAGCGTTGTGGGACCTTCGGGCGCCGGAAAATCGACCATGATGATGATCATGGCCGGGCTGGAAAATCCAACCTCGGGAAGTGTGAGGGTGGCCGGTCACGAACTCACCCGAATGAATGAGGATCAGCTGGCGCTGTTTCGGCGGGACAACGTGGGCATTGTGTTCCAGGCGTTTCATCTGGTACCGACCATGACGGCGCTGGAGAACGTGGCCATTCCCCTTGAGTTTGCGGGGCGCCGGGATGCCTTCGAAAAGGCGAGTGAAGAGCTGGTTACCGTGGGTCTGGGACATAGATTGGACCACTATCCGAGCCAGCTCTCCGGGGGCGAGCAGCAAAGGGTGGCACTGGCCCGTGCGCTCGCGCCCCAGCCGAAACTGCTTCTGGCGGACGAACCCACCGGTAATCTCGACGGAACCACCGGCGGCCAGATCATCGAGCTGATGTTTGAGTTGAGCACCCGCAGCAAGGCGACCCTGGTCCTGATTACCCATGACATGAAGCTGGCTGAACGCTGCAGCCGCAACGTGCGGGTCGCAGACGGGTTGGTGCTCGATGGGGCTGCCCCGGACACCGGTGAAGAACGGCAACAGACCAGACTCGAACTGGCGGCGACGTGAACAGGGAATATCCCAGTCTCCGGGTGTCCATGGCGCTGGCGCGGCGGGAGCTTCGTGGCGGATTGCGCGGTTTTCGCATCTTTCTGGCCTGCCTGGCATTGGGCGTGGCTGCCATTGCCAGCGTCCAGTCGGTATCAAGCTCGATTCTCCAGGGTCTGCGGGACGACGGGCAGGCAATTCTCGGGGGTGATATCTCACTGCGCCGGTTATACCGGGGACTGGAGCAGGATGAGCTTGCCTACCTCGGGCAATCCACGGAGAACTTCATCCATTTTGTCGAGATGCGCACCATGGGGCGCCGACTCGCGGGCGAGCAGAGCACCCTGATCGAGCTGAAGGGGGTGGGTGAAGGCTACCCCCTGTTCGGGCAGATGGAGCTCGAGGGCGGACTGGCATTTTCCGGTATCCTGGACAGGACAGCGGGTGTCTGGGGCGCAGTGGTGGAATCCGCGGTGCTCGAAAAGCTGGGTGTGGGACTGGGTGATCGCATACTCGTCGGAGACGGCAATTACGAGATCAGGGCCGTGATAAAACGCGAACCTGACCGCGTTGGCGGCGGCGGCCGATTCGGGCTGGGGCCCAGGGTGATGGTGAGCCTGGATTCGATGGCGGATACGGGACTGCTGAAGACCGGCAGCCTGATTTACTACCACTATCGGCTCAAGCTGCCCCCGGGTGTGGACCTGGATGCCTATCAGAAAAATCTCGATGAGGCATTTCCCAACGCGAACTGGCGGGTCCGGGATTACAGAAACGCTTCCCCGACGCTGGAGCGCATGGTCAACCGCCTGACGTTGTTCCTGACGCTCGTCGGTCTCACGGCATTGCTGGTGGGCGGTGTGGGCGTGAGCAATGCCGTAAAATCCTATCTGGACACCAAGCTCAATACCATTGCCATGCTTAAATGCGTGGGCGGGCCCAACCGCACCATATTTCAGATTTATATGCTGCAGATACTGATACTGGCTGCGGGGGGTATCGCAGTCGGGCTGGTGCTCGGTGCCCTGGTGCCCCGCCTCGCGGCCATGGTTTTGCAGGAGATGCTGCCGTTTGACCTGTCCCTCGCGGCGCATCAGGGGGCGCTTGCCCTTTCCGCCGTGTTCGGCCTGCTGGTCACTGTGGCGTTTTCCGTATGGCCCCTGGCAAGGGTGCACGATGTGCCCGCCGGCGCCCTTTTCCGGGACACGGTATCCAGTAACAGGAAATGGCCGCCTGTCCCATACCTGGTAACGGCGATTGTGAGCGGCCTGATGCTGGCCGGATTGGCCATCGGCACCGCGGACAATGTACGATTTGCCATCTGGTTCGTCGTTGGCGCGGCTGCCACCATGCTGATATTCAGGCTGGCTGCCTGGGCGGTGCTGCACCTGACCGCCCTGTTGGGACGTCCCAGGCATCCGGGGCTGCGGCTCGCCCTGGCCAACCTGCAGCGACCGGGTACACCCACCGCCAACGTCATGTTGTCTCTGGGACTGGGGTTGACCGTCCTGGTGGCAATCATCCTGATAGAGGGCAATATGTCGCGCCAGGTTCAGGAGAGCATACCGGAGAAGGCTCCGGCGTTTTTCTTCATCGATATCCAGTCTGCACAGATGGGGCCGTTCGAAAACGATGTCCTCGCCATTGAAGGCGTGAGCAATCTGACGCGGGTTCCTTATTTCCGCGGCCGCATCGTGTCGATCAAGGGCCTGCCGCCGGAGCAGGCACTGGTCAGTCCCGAGTACGAGTGGATGATCCGGGGTGACAGGGGATTGACCTATGGCGCCGTAAAACCTGACAACACCACGATTACGGCAGGGGAGTGGTGGCCGGAGGATTATTCGGGGCCGCCGCTGATTTCCATCCATAAGGACGTCAGCAAGGGCTTCGATGTGGATGTCGGCGACACCATAAAACTGAATGTTCTCGGCAGGGATATCACCGCGACCATTGCCAATGTCAGGGAACTGGCATGGAGCACCATGCAACTCAATTTCGCGATCATGTTCTCGCCGGAACCGTTGCGCAACGCCCCCCACACATTTATTGCCACGGTCGGTGCGGCACCTGATGCGGAGGAGGCCGTGCAGAAAGCGGTAACCCGGGGTTTTCCCAGCGTCACCATGATTCGCATCAAGGACGCGCTGGACCGGGTCAACGATATCCTGGGCAAGATCGGAGCAGCCGTCAGATCGGTGGCCGGGGTGACCCTGATTGCCGGTACCCTGGTTCTTGCCGGGGCGATCACGGCGGGACACCGGAGACGGGTTTACGACAGCGTGGTGCTCAAGGTGCTGGGTGCCACCCGCCGGGATGTGCTGCAGGCGTTTTTGCTGGAATACGGTCTGCTCGGCCTGCTGACCGCCGCCATCGCCGCCGTGCTGGGCACCGTTACCGCCTGGGCCGTGCTGACCCAGATCATGAATGCCGGCTGGACCTTCATACCATCGGCGGTTCTGGCCACCACGCTCATCTGTACCCTGACCACCCTCGGACTGGGATTCATTGGGACCTGGCACGCTCTTGGTCAAAAGGCGGCACCGCTGCTACGCAACGAGTAGGGCGTTATTCGCAGACTGTCCCCTAAGCCTTTTGGCTATCCGGTAAACCTGTGCGCAGGTGATACAGGACCAGCCGGTCGCGGGGGCTTCCCGATGTTGATAGAATCCCCGGCCAATCGAGGGCCGGCCGGAACTACCTATGAAACCACAAACAAAAGACAATCCCACAGTGATCGTTACCAAGGGGTTCTGTATGGGGAGCGCGGACGTCATACCCGGGGTCAGCGGCGGGACCATGGCATTCGTACTCGGCATCTATCCCCAGCTCCTGGCGGCCATCAATTCGTTCGATATGGTTTGGCTGGGTAAAATTTTTCGCCTGGATATCAAAGGGGCCTTGACCTATCCCCATTTTCGTTTCTTGCTTCCCCTGTTTGCCGGCATTGTCGCCGCATTGTTGTTCTTTACCCGGGTGGTGCCTCTGCCCAAATACATCACTACCCATCCTGAGCTGGTGTATGGATTGTTCTTCGGTCTGATTGCCGGTTCCATACTGGTGCTTCTCAGGCATGTGTCCGGTTTTGACGGGATGAAACTGCTGCAGCTGGCCGCCGGCGTTCTGATCGGCTTTGGTGTGGTAAACCTGGTGCCCACCACCACACCAGACGCTGCCTGGTTTATTTTCATCAGCGGCGTGCTGTCGATAACGGCGATGATTCTGCCCGGTATTTCCGGTTCGTTCATTCTGCTGATACTCGGAAAGTACGCTTATATTTTCGATGCCCTGGGCCATTTCCGTTTTGCGGTCATTATTCCATTCGCACTGGGGGCGGCAACCGGGCTGGTGATTTTCAGCCGATTTCTGGGCTGGCTGCTCGATGTGTACCGGCAGGGGACGATCATGGTGATCACCGGTCTCCTGGTCGGTTCTCTTTGGGTGATATGGCCCTTTCAACAACGCACTTATGTCGAGGTGAGGGGCAAACAGCGTCTGCTTGAGTCCACACCGGTGTTGCCGGAGGCCATTGACATCACCATGATCGGATCGGTGCTGCTGGTTCTGTCTGGATTTATTCTGGTTCTGGCAATGGACAAGTATGCCGGTAACAGGTCGCATGCAGCGTCCCCCGGTTCCGGCCCAGCCACGGATTGATCCCGGGACGTAGCGCCGGGAAGCCTCCGGTCCGAATGTCAGCTACAGGCAAGTCAGGGGAACAATAAGTGGTGAAGGGGGGGGGAATATCGGCTCACGGCAAATCAGTTTAGTCGTTTGCTATTGATTTTCTGGCACTTTCTGGAGAATGAAATTTCAAAATGTCAACGGTAGCAGGTTCGGTGGTAGACTTTCCGAGTTGCACTGTATCCATGGAACGGAATTCAATATAAGAAATACTTACCGGGGGACGTGATGATAGAAATACGTGAGCGGGAATCCGGCTCGGTCCTATTCACCCTGGATGGGGATTCGTTGCAGGGGGCAGATCTTCGCGAACTCGATTTGACGGGTGCCGATCTGCGAGGCGCCGACCTGCGCTCGACCATTTTTATCAATACCATTCTTAACAATGCCGATCTCTCCGAAGCCAATCTGCAATACGCCAATCTTCAGGGGGCGCAGCTCGTGCATGCCCTTTTGGACGGGGCTAACCTGAGCAAGGTGGTTATGGGTGGGAAACCAGGTATCAGGCCGGCCAATTTGTCCAATGCCAGTATGCTTGGAACCTCTCTGATCGGGGCGAATATGCAGGATGTCATTTTGAGCAATGCGAAGATGAAAAATGCCGATCTGAGTTATGCGATTTTGCAGCACGGCAACCTGCAGGGGGCTGACCTGGAAGGGGCCTCGATCTGCGAGGCAAGACTGAACAAAGCGGATTTGAGAGGATGCAACCTGAGTAACAGCGATCTGTGCGGCGCACATCTGAACTATGCCAATTTGAGTAGTGTCGATTTCAGCGGTGCCCAGTTCAGCGGTGAAGAGACCCAGCGGCCGGCGATACTGACCCGGTCCAACCTTCAACAGGCCAAACTGGTGGATGCTCATCTCGCGAAGGCGGTATTACAGACTGCCGATCTGTCAAGGTCCGATCTCAGGGGTGCCAACCTCTCATATGCCATGATGAGCGGCGCCATCCTGCGAAACGCCAATGTGGAGGGTGCGGATTTCACGGGTGTGAACCTGGGCACCGTCACAATGGATTACGCCAATTTCTCCAAGTCGAAGAATGCCGATATTCCCAGCTTCAAGCGCAACCTGCGCTAAGGTGCTCCAATCCCGGCTGTGATTGACGGAATCAGGTAGGATGCGGTGAGCTACGCGAACCGCATCAACTAAGCCGCCTGCCTTACCCCTTAGCAATATGCGATCAACCGATCTGTTCCAGGCACTGGTGGTGGTTGTTATCTGGGGCCTCAACTTCGTGGCCATTAAAACCGCGGTTGGCGAGATTCCGCCGCTGGCACTGACCGCACTGCGTTTTTCCATCGTCGCATTGCTGGTCGCCCCCTTTTTCAGGCCTTCCAGGGATCAGTTCAAACGAATTCTGGGGATTGCAGCGGTAATGGGCCCGGGGCACTTCGGCCTGCTTTTCATCGGACTTGACGGTGCCGATGCGGCGACTGCCGCCCTGATGATTCAGCTGGGCGTTCCGTTCAGCTCCATTTTGGCCGCCCTGGTTTTCTCCGACAGACTGGGTATGGTTCAGGGATTGGGCATGGTCATGGCATTTGCCGGCGCGGCGCTTCTGGCCGGAGAGCCCCAAGGCGGCACCCCCCTGGCCCTTGGTGCCCTGCTGATTTCCGCATTCTGCTGGGCATGGGCCAATATTCTCATCAAGAAGGCGCCGGATATTCCGCCCATGACGATCATCGGCTGGATGAGCCTGCTTTCGATACCAGTGGTTGCCGGAATGTCCGCGGTGTTTGAAACAGGCCAGCAACAGGCGATCCAGAGCGCCGGTATGAAGACCTGGGGTGCGCTGGCCTATATCGTTCTGGCGTCATCTATTGTTGCCTACTATCTATGGTACCGGCTGATAGCCCGATTGAGCGTCAATAAGGTGGTGCCCTTCACGCTGCTTGCGCCGACGATCGGTGTTGCTGCGGGCGTGTTGATCCTGGGGGAGGCCCTCACGCTATACAAGGTGACCGGGGGTATTTTAACCATGGCCGGCGTGGCGATCATTCAGATGCGGCGGGCCCGGTATCTGGACTGAGTACGGCGGCTGGCCAGGGGGTGTCCCCTAGTGAAACCACCGGCGTAAAGCATTTTTTAAAGACCCGCAAGTTACGGCCGTTACAGTCTGAGCTGGGGGATCCAACAAACCAGCTGTTGGCTCAATGAGCCGGGTGAAAATCACGGTTGATACCTCTGAATCACCGGAACAGATCACAGATCGCTACTCTGTACATGGACAACGGAAGCCGCCCTCTGTTAAAGCAGGCCCTATGACAGCAAAACCATGCCAAGCCTTCGAGCATCAGGGGTCTGACCTGAGGCAAGCCCTCACGCGACTGGAAACACTGCTGAACGCCCTGCCTCATGGCGTTGAAGAATGCGATCTGAACGGCCTGATCACCTACAGCAACCCTGCGCATCATCGAATTCTGGGATATGAACCCGGGCATCTCATCGGTCAGAGCATCTGGGATTTCGAACTGACGCCGGAAGCCAGCGCAGCGCTGAGGGATCACCTCGCCCACCTGGTCAGGGACCAGCCTGAGCCCACCCCCTTTTTTACCGTTAACCGCACGGCTGACAATCGAAAAGTACACCTGCGGGTCGATTGGGACTACAAGCGGGACGGAGAAGGATTGCTGCTCGGTTTTACTGCGGTCATTACCGACGTCAGCGAAAGCAGCCGGACCGACGCGCTGCTGGCGAGGAACGAGGCGCGACTGGCGGAGTCACAACGCCTTTCCCAGATCGGGAACTGGGAGCTGGATATCGACAACGGTGCGCTTTGGTGGTCCGATGAAGTCTATCGGATCTTTGAACTGGACCCCGCTGAAACCTCGCCCTCTTACGATACCTTTCTGAGTACCATTCACCCGGACGACAGGGAACTGGTAAACCATAGCTACAACGAATCGGTAAGCCAGAAAACATCCTATGAACTGACCCATCGCCTGCAGTTTCCTGGTGGGCGCATCAAGCATGTCATCGAGCGGGGTGAGACCCACTATGACGGGCAGGGTTCGCCGGTGCGCTCCGTGGGTTCCGTCCAGGACATCACCAAGCGCGTTCTGGTCAAGGAGGCATTGCAAAAGAGTGAGTCGATGCTTGCCGAAGCTCAACGCATCGCCGGCTGCGGCAGCTGGGAACTGGATCTGACGACAGGCAGGGCGCATTGGTCGGATGAGGAGTTTCGTCTTCTGGGTTATGAACCGGGGTCTGTTACAGCCCGGGTTGAACATTTTCTGCAGGCCGTACATCCCGATGATCTGGAAGCCGTACAGGCGGAGATGGAGGCTGCCACGACCCGGCCCGACGGTGGCTATGTCATTGATCACAGGGTGGTGCACCCCAGTGGGGAAGAACGCATCGTGCAGCAGCGGGGCAGGGTGAGTTTCGACAGCGAAAGCAATCCCAGGGGCTTGATCGGGACCACACTGGACATCACAGACGCCAGCCGCAAGGCATCTGAACTCCATGACCGCGAGACCCGCTTCCGGGCGCTGTTCGATGCCTTGAGCAATGGCGTGGTGATCTATGAGCCCACCGGGTCAGGACAGGGATTCGTCTTTAGGAATATGAACCGGGCGGCGGAAAAAATGGGGCAAACCACCAAAGAGCAGGTGGTTGGCCGCAACGTGCTGGAGGTGTTTCCCGAGCTGGAGGATGTGGGGCTGCTGGATGTGCTGCGGCGTGTTTCCGTCACCGGCAGCCCGGAGCAGGTGCCTGCCACCCTGTATCAGGATGAAAAAATTGGGCTTTGGGTGACCAGTTATGTATTCCGGCTTCCCACGGGCGAGGTCGTGGCGGTCTTTGAGGATGTGTCGGAGCAGAAGCGGGCAGAGGCCCATCTGCGGGAGAGTGAGAAACGGTTCAGGGACCTCATAGAATCCTTGCCGAATATCGCGGTGCGAGGCTATGACCGTGATCGGCAGGTCATTTTCTGGAATGCATCCAGTGAGCGTCTCTACGGCTATACCCGTGAGGAAGCTGAGGGTCGGAGGTTGGAAGACCTGATCATTCCCCCCGGGATGCAAGGCCGTGCCAGGAAAACTATCGCACGACATATCCGGAATGGAACAGCGATCCCGGCGACAGAGATGGTTTTTCAGCACAAGAATGGCGGGGATGTGCCGGTATACACCAGCCATGTGCTTCTGAATGGGAAATCCGATGCACCCGAGATGTTCTGCATCGATGTCGATCTGCAGGATCTGAAGCGTGTCGAGGCAGAACTCAGTTATATCGCATCGTTCGACTCGGTCACCGATCTGCCCAATCGTCATTACCTGGAGCGTGAACTCACAGCCAGGCTCAATGAGGCGGGCCGATTCGACTCCAAGGCGGCGTTGATCTTCATAGACCTGGACAATTTCAAGCTGATCAATGATTCATTGGGCCACGGTTTTGGTGATCAGGTTTTAAAGTGCGTAGCCGAAAAACTCTCTTCCGGAATTCGGGATTACGATTTTCTTGCCCGATTCGGTGGAGATGAATTCGTCCTTTTGGTGCCGGAGGTGAATTCCTACGAGGATGTTTCCGGACTGACACAAAAGTTGCTGGAGATATTCGAAAAGCCGTTGGCCCTGGAAGACCACGAAATTTTTATCACCTCCAGTATCGGTGTCGCCATGTATCCAGAGGATGGCAGCAACTGCAGCCAGTTGTTGAAGAGCGCCGATACTGCCATGTATCAGGCCAAGGAATCCGGCAAGAACCGATATCGCTTTTTCTCCGCCTCGATGAATGAGGATATGCGCCGTCAGCAGGCGCTGACAGCAGGTTTGCGGCGTGCGCTCAGAGATGATCTGTTCGAGCTGCATTACCAACCGCAGATTGATCTGGGTAACGGGCGTATCGTCAGTTGCGAAGCCCTGCTGCGATGGCAGGACCCTGAACTGGGTTTTGTCTCTCCCGGTGAGTTTATCCCGGTAGCCGAAAAATCGGATCTCATTAATCAGATTGGGCTCTGGGTTATCGAACGGGCCTGCCGGGACAAGGCGGAGTGGAAACGCCTTGGTGTTGATCAATTGCGCGTGGACATCAACATATCCGGACGCCAGTTTCTGTTTGGGGATGTTCTCACCGCACTTCATGAAACCTTGGAACGCCATCGACTTCAGCCGACTGATATCGGCATCGAGTTGACTGAAAACGCGCTTATCGAAGCCGATGAGCAGACGCTCATGAAGCTTGAGTCGTACAACAAACAGGGATGCAAGGTTGCGGTGGATGATTTCGGCACCGGCTATTCGTCGCTGAGTTATCTAAAACAGCTTCCCGTGGATATCATCAAGATCGACAGGAGTTTTATCAGCGGTCTGCCGGAGGATCAGGGGGATGTCGCAATTCTTCAGGCGATCATTGCCATGGGGCACAGTCTCAACCTCCGGGTCCTCGCCGAAGGTGTCGAGACCGAGGCCCAGGAGACCGCCGTCACGGAAAAGGCCTGCGATCTGGCGCAGGGTTATCTGTACCACCGGCCCATGCCGGCGGAAAACCTGCTGGAAGTGCTCAATATTCGAGCAGACGAAAAACGCTCACCGGGTTAGGCGAATCAGCCTTCTTCGATGCGGCGATATTCTGCGGGGGCCTTGCCATTCCAGCGCTTGAACGCCCGGCTGAAGTTGCTTGGTTCGGAGAAACCCAGCAGATAGGTGATCTCGCCGATGGAGACCATCGGATTCCTGATGTACTGATCGGCCAGTTCACGGCGTGTTTCATCCAGCAGCTGCTTGAAGCTGGTATCTTCCTCATGCAGTTTTCTCTGCAATGTGCGCAGGCTCAGGTTGAGCGCTTCCGCCACATCCTCCTTGGAAACCTGGCCGGATGGCATGCGTTCGATCAGGCTGGTCTTTACCCGCATGACGATATCGCTTCGATTGAGCTGCGTTAAGTAAGACATCAACACCTGGTCGTTTGCCCTGGCAATTTCGGCATTGCCGGTGGGCAGTAGCATATCGAGCTGAGACCTGTCGAAAACCATGCTGTAGACGGGTGCATCGAATTCCACCCTGGTGCCAAAGAAACTATTGTACCGATCCGCACAGGGCGGCCGGGGGCGCTGCAGGCATACACGCCCGGGTCGGAACTCTTCGCCCAATGACAGTCGGCAGGCATCCAGTATGAGGGAAAGCATGAGATCGTACTCTACGTCGAGAGCACGATAGACCACCGAGGAGGTATCGATAACGAACTCATAGGTGTCTTTGTGAGCCACCAGGGTCAGTTCCTCCGGATCTGACGTGACCACCCGGAAGTAGCGAATCAGTCGCTCCAGGGCTTCTTTCAGGCTCCGACTCGCAAGCCAGGCGTAACCGAGGGCATGAAAATTACTAGGATGCCACTGGCGCGCTGCAATCAGCACAAAACAGGGGTCACCGCTTTCTTCTATCGAGAGTTCCCACAGGCGGCGAACCGCGGCGTACGGATAACGGGCCTGTGGGTTGGTCGCATCCTCAGGGTTCAGACCGGCTTTCTTGAACAGGGACGCCGCATCGATATCGTAGGTTTCCAGCGCTTTCCACACCACCAGCGTGCTGGATGCCAACAAAGATGAGTACATATTCGAAGTCCTTTTGGGGTCTCGTTCGTGACTATAGTCGCACCCAAACAGGAATGCACGCCCCGGGGTCGGCAAAAAACCGGAAATCCATTATTTATCAGCTACTTACGGCAAGGCTGGCTTTTCAGTGTCGGCCCTGGAGCGAAAACCGGTCATTCTGCACATAACGCTGTTCAATAAATCCGGATTGGGATAACAAGTTGGCGCCCAAAGATGACCGTATATTGAACAGTGTCCATTAGTCTGGCTTCGCGATGAGGCAGTTGATCGGGGTTTGACGGCGCATATTCGTCGATTTGCAAGTCCCGGAAACGACTCGTTTGCCCGGCTGCGGAACTTCCCGCCGGTCCGGATGAAAATTTGCGCACTCATAAAAAAAGTGCTGGAGGTTAAAAATGAAGCCAACAGTAACCCATCATGAACTGCCTTTGCGTACCGCGGATTTCGCGAGCCTCGCGGAGGCCCTCGACTATGCGGCCAAAGGCCAGACCGGCATGAATTTTTTTACAAGCCGTGGTGAGCTGGGATACAGCCTGCCCTACAGCTCGCTGCGCGATCAGGCGCAAACGCTGGCACGGCGACTGCAGGGTCTCGAATTGCCCAAGGGTTCACGTGTGGCCTTGATAGCCGAAACGAACGTCGATTTCGTGCGCTTTTTCTTTGCCTGCCAGTATGTAGGTCTGGTACCGGTTCCGCTGCCGATATCCATGAATCTGGGCAGCCACCGAGCCTATGTGGATCACCTGAGAGGCATGCTGATCGACTGCCGTGCGAAAATTGCTATGGCGCCCTCCGAATGGCTGCCGTTCCTCCAGGAAGCGTCGGACTGGCTGGGCATGAGGCTGGTGGGTGATGCACAGATGTTCGATGACCTGCCGGAGTTCGATGTCGAACTTGTGCCTGCGGTGCGGGAGGATCTGGCATACATCCAGTACACTTCCGGCAGCACCCGGTTCCCGCGCGGCGTGGTGATTACGCAGGAAACGATCATGAGCAATCTTGCGGTGATAATCCGCGACGGGGTGCAGGTGCGAGCGGGTGACCGTTGCGTCTCCTGGCTACCGTTCTATCACGACATGGGATTGGTGGGCCTGGTGCTTGCACCGGTTGCATGCCAGATATCGGTGGATTATCTGAGAACCCGTGATTTCGCGATGCGGCCCCGGTTGTGGCTCAACCGCATGACGGAGAGTCAGGCGACCATCTCGTTTGGTCCGTCATTCGGCTACGACCTGGTTTCCCGTCGATTGCGGCCCGGCGAGGCGCAGCGATTCGATCTGAGTCATTGGCGGGTTGCCGGTGTCGGTGCGGAGATGATCCGGCCCGATGTGCTGGAGCGATTCGCCACCCGTCTTGCCCCCGCGGGCTTCGATCGCAGGGCCGTAGTTGCCTGTTACGGTATGGCGGAGTGCTCCCTGGCGGTGACTTTTGCCCCGCTGGATTTCGGCCTCACTGTCGATCATGTGGACAGCGACCAGCTCTCCCGCAAGGGATTAGCCAAACCTGTGGAGCGCGATTCCCTAAAGGGGAAGGAGACACATGTCAGCAGTTATGTCGATTGCGGCATACCGCTGCCCGGTTTTGAGATGGAAGTGCGCACCGAAGCGGGTGCCCGGGTTCCGGAGCGTTATGCCGGGACCGTCTACGTCAAAGGTCCCAGTGT
>JAQYVO010000236.1 GCA_030145425.1 Chromatiales bacterium
GGGTCTATGACAGCAGATGTCCCCATCAGGTGACCGATATCCCTCACCTGTCGCTGGAGGGCCGGACACTGACCTGCCCGAAGCACGAATGGGCGTTCGACATCGAAAGCGGCGAATGCACCGCAAAGGGCAACCGGCCGCTGAGACAGTTCGAACACAAGATCGAAAACGGCCGGGTGCTGGCTCACTGGTAGCGTAGTCGAATTGGTCGAACGAATTCGATTCTACTCGCGTTCTTTAAGCATTGGTCGAATGAATTCGACCCTACATCCTGTTCTTTAAAGGTTTAAAGAAAGAGGCTCTTCCCCCGATCAAATTGTAGGGCCGAATTCATTCGGCCAACAGCCGCTACCACTGTCCGTTGCGGGATCAGGTCTTGTGTAAACTGCCAAGATAACGCGGCCAGTCGAAGGCCGGGCCCGGGTCTGTTTTCCTGCCGGGTGCGATGTCGCTGTGGCCGGTAATCCGCTCGGGAGTAATGGCCTGATAGCGCTCCATGATTTCCAGAGTCACCTTCTGCAGGATCCTGTACTGGGTATCGGTATAGGCTATGTCATCCCCCCCTTCCAGTTCTATACCGATGGAATAGTCGTTGCAGCGTTCCCGACCCCTGAAACAGGAGTTTCCGGCATGCCATGCCCGCAGATCCAGGGGGACATACTGCACCAGCTCGCCGTCGCGCCTGATGAGCAGGTGAGCGGAAACCTTCATACTGCAGATGCGAGGGAAGTAGTCGTCCGCTTCGGGGTCGAGGCGGTTCAGGAAGAGGTCTTCTATCCAGCGTCCACCGAATCGATTGGGCGGAAGACTGATGTTGTGAATGACCAGAAGGTCTACGGGGCAGGCGTCGGGCCGCTGGTCATGATTGGGGGAGAGGCATTGGCGGGCATCGGCAAGCAGCCCGCCGTCTTCCCGCCTCATTGATCACGCAGTCCCTTTAGCACCATGTCCGTTAGACTGATGATGCCTACAATTTTGCGATCCAGCATCACCGGGGCACGGGAAAGGTGGAAGCGTCCAAACAGCCGGGCACAGTAGCGGATATCCATGTCCGGGTGCACCGATATAGCGGGCTTGGACATGATCTCGTAGATGTTGGTGCGGTCCGGTGCCAGGTCCTTGGCCAGCACCCTGCGCGCGATATCGGAAATCATGACGATTCCATATTCATCGTGCTCGTCGCGCCGGTTTACGATCAGGCACTTGGCATCGACATGGGCCATCTGATTCAGGGCATCCTTGATGGTTTGCAGTCTGTCCACCATGTCAAACTTGGTTTTCATTACGTCCCGTACACGGATGATTTTTTTCTCGCTCACAGCTCTTCCTCCACTACATGTGTTAGTTCCGCTATCTGGTGCCTGACGCCGAGGGCGTCTTCGACATCGATCTGAAACGCGATACCAGCCCCGGATTTGTCATCGAACTCACCCACCTCCGCGATGGTCTCGAGAATGGAGCGGCTGAGGTGCTCTTCCACGAGCAGCAGTACAACGTCGCGTTGTATCTCCAGGTTGAGGCCGAAAAACGTCCGACTCTTCTGCAGCCCTTCGCCCCTGGCCTGGTTGATCACAGTCGAACCTGTGGCACCGGCATCCCGCGCCGCCTCCACTACGTCGTTGGTCTTGTCGTCGTCGATCAAAACAACAATCAATTTGAAATGCATGGTTATTCTCCCCTGTCGTCCCGCTGGCGGCGTTTGGCCCGGTGGGCGACCCACTCACTGAGTTGTGCATAACCCATCACGCTCATGATGGGAAAAAGGCTGGCAAATGCGATCAGGCCGAAACCGTCCAGCAGCGGATTTCGCCCGGGAATATTGCTGGAAAGGCCCAGACCAAGGGCTGCCACCAGAGGTACCGTCACGGTGGACGTCGTAACTCCTCCCGAGTCATAGGCCAGTGCAATGATCGATTTCGGACAGTAGATCGTCTGAATAATCACCAGAATATAGCCGGCGATAATGTAATAGTGGAGGGGGGTTCCGGTAACTATGCGGTAGGAGCCCAATGAAATACCTACCGCCACCCCGATAGCCACGGAGATCCGCAGTCCCCAGGTACCGATAGCACCACCCGAAACCTGGTTGGCCTTGATCGCGACTGCGATCAGGGAAGGCTCGGCGATGGTGGTGGAGAAGCCGATGGCAAAAGCAAACAAGTAGACCCAAAAATACTGTGCCCAGTTGTTGCTGATTACCCCTGCATTTTCGGTGATACCCAGAAATTCCGGCGCGGTGAGCTGTTTGGCCATCAGCTTCCCCAGCGGAAACAGCGCCCGCTCAAGTCCTTCCAGGAAAAAAGCCAGACCCAGCAGCACCAGGAGGAAGCCCATCAGGATCTGAGGGAGGTTGGCAATTTTCTTGCGCAGTATCACCAATTGGAACCCGAACAAGATAATCGCGATGGGCAGAACGTCGCGCACCGTTTCCAAAAGGGTTACAAGCAAGTCTGTGATCACGCCCATCAGATCACCATTCCGTATCCCATGACGAATATCATGGGAGTGAGGGAAGCAAACGCGATCAGGCCAAATCCGTCGGTCATGGGGTTGCGGCCCCTGATACTGGATGCCAGCCCCACACCCAATGCGGTGACCAGGGGAACGGTGATGGTGGAAGTGGTTACGCCCCCGGAGTCATAGGCGATGCCGATGATCTCCGGCGGCGCGAATCCGGTCATGATCACCACCCCGGCGTATCCTCCCATAATCAGGTACTGAATCGGCCACCCCTTGATGATACGCAGTACGCCAATCAGGATGGCAAATCCCACGGAAAGTGCCACAGTCATGCGCAGTCCGTTGGCATAGCTTTCCTTTGATTCCAGCGAATTGACGATCATGCCCCCGGTTGCGGCCACCTCCGCGGCCTCGTCGGCGACGGCGATCAGCGCAGGCTCCGCCACGGTGGTGCCGAAGCCCAGGGCAAAGGCAAAGACCAACAGCCAGAACAGGCTTCCCTTGTGTGCGAAATCATGGGCGATCGACTCGCCAATGGGGAACAGCCCCAGCTTGAGTCCGTGAACGAACAGGGTCAGTCCAATCACCACAAGAAGGGTGCCCGTCAGAAGCCCCGCCAGATCGGGTATGGGCTGTTGGAGTACCAAAAGCTGGAAGAACGCAATCACCCCGATGATTGGGGCCAGGTCCCGAATGCTCTCGAAGAGTGAATATATAAAGTGCTTGAGAAGTTGCGTCACAGGGGGAACCTTACACTACTCCTGATTCTATGTTAACCGTGTCACAGTCCGAGGAAGTCTTACCGTAAACCGCTAAAGTAATTGATGTTTGAGTCGAATGCCTACACGAGGGAACGTGTGACTATTCGGAAACGGGAAACCATTGTGCTTTCGGGGGCGAACAGCCCGGATGGCATCATACCCCCCGGCGGCGGCACTGACCGGACCTGAACGGGTGTTTCATCGCCATCTTGCCGAATAAGTCTTCGTTTTATTCTCACATTAGTCAGTGTGCTAGCAATTTATCCTGGATACCAGCCATGGCGCTTCCAAACAACATTGTCGCTTTCGATGGATCAAACCCCAAGGTTTCCGGATTTGCGCTCGGCGGGCGCTACCGCAACACGGTAAACGCCTGTCGCCAGGTATTGTCCAGGAATCTGCCGATTCTGATGAATGGGATGTTCGAGAATCTGGATGACTCACTTTACGAGATGGCCGATAAGGCCGACAGCAACCGGGTTCAGACGAGTTATTTCGACGCCATGCGTGAAGTGCGCAAGCAGCGCCAGAGGATTGAAACCAGTTTCCAGCGCCGCATGCTGGATAATTTCGACCGGTTCTGGAAAACCGGCTCTTGGGGTTTCTCAGAGAAAAGCCCTTCGGAGCCGGGTGAGAAAGACGGGTTGTCCCTGATGAATCAGAACGACCTGGAAGAAGATCTGGCGATAGGCACCATGACATCGCGGGGTGAAAATCGCTATTTCCGCGAACTGTATGATATGGATCAACGGTTCAGTCTCATGGCAGGCGGATTTAAACTGGATACAAAAAACAATCCCTTGGCGCCTGCTGCAATTTGTGCCGCTTTCAAGGGTGCAGCCGAGGAGTTGGCCCTGGAACTCCAGTTCAAGCTGGTCATCTACAAGCAGTTTGAGCGCAAAATCATCGATGTCCTTGGTGGACTGTACACAGAGACTAACAGCCTGCTGGTAAAATCCGACGTTCTGCCGACACTCTCGCCCAGGGTTCGGCGCAAAACCTACCACGGAAGACCGGTTGGCAATGGTGTTTCACGGGGCGGTTCGGGTGGCCAGGGGTACTCGGAGGATCAGGGGTGCTCGGAGGATCAGGAAGATTTTCAGGCCGAGTTATTTTCGTCTCTGCAGAGTCTTTTGAGCACGTATCGCCCGATGCCCATGCCAGCGGGTGTCGTCCATGATCCTCAGCTTCCGGTGGCCCGCCCATCCGACGTGCTCGCGATATTGTCGAGCATGCAGAATACCAACCCGGTAGCAATGCCGTTCAATGTATCGGGCGAGACCGTGGATTTCGACGTGCGGGGCAGCCTGCTGCAGAACCTGCAGTCCGGGCAGAGTGGAACTGCCAGAAAGAGAATCGAAAAGTCCGACCAGGATGCTATCGACGTTATAGCCATGCTGTTCGAGTTTATTCTGGAAGACCAGAACCTGCCGGACGCAATGCGGGCATTGCTGGCGCGTCTGCAGATCCCCATGCTCAAAGTGGCGATCATCGATAAGGAATTCTTCAGCAGGAAATCCCACCCGGCACGTCGTCTGCTCAATAGTATGGCGCAGGCGGCCGTAGGCTGGAGTGAGGAGAACGGTCGTTTGGAAGGTGGACTTTATGGCCGCATGGAGTCGATAGTCCAGCGCATAATGAATCAGTTTGACGATGATATTGATCTATTTACCGAACTGTATGAGGATTTTTCGGATTTCCTTCGACACGAGGAGCAGGGTTCCAAGATAGCGGAACAGCGCACCACCCAGATAACCGAGGGCAGGGAGCAACTTAAAACGGCCAGGCACCAGGTTTTCGAGGAGATCAACAACCGGCTGTTGGCAAGAGACCGGGTTCCGGAGGTGGTGGTCACGCTCCTCAAGGACGGTTGGAAGGATGTACTGCTGCTGATTTGCCTGCGCAAAGGTCTGGACAGCCCGGAGTGGTCGGCGGCGCTGGAAACCATGGATA
>JAQYVO010000267.1 GCA_030145425.1 Chromatiales bacterium
GAGACTTTCACATGAACGCAGGGAATGACCGGTTTTGGCCGTAACCGGCTGTACCCATCTGGCAAACGAATGTCGGCTTACTGGATTGTCAGGAGCTGAGTGGAGTAGCACTGAAAAATTCTGAGCATCTCGCCCGCGATTCTCGTAAGCGGACCTACAATTTGTGCAGTGCAATAGGCCGGTCCCGACCCACAAGAGACGTTCGTTTGTCAGCGAATAGCGGTCGCTGGCGCCCGTGTCCTTCAGCGACTCCTTGATACGGATAGTGGACGGTGGCGAGAATCAAACGATCAGCAGGAATCGACCCACTATAGTTCGTACGCACCCCGTTCAACGGTGTTACGTCATTCCCTCCTATAGGCCCAGCCCGCTGAAATATCCCATGGTCCGCCAGGATCGATCCAAGAATATTCCCTCATAGATTCCGAAACAGAAGCAGGAAAAGATAGGCCAGTCATCCTTTGTTATCGTGGTACGTGCAAACGAAATCACAACAACAAATGGAGACCGGCCTATGAAGCGTATCCTGCCAGAAATTGAGACATTAGAACAACACCAGTTGCAGCTTCAAAGCGATCCCGATGCCTACCGACCAGAGCGCTGTCCCCACTGCGGAAAGGGGGGCATGCACCACCATGGTCGCTATGAGCGCAACACGCCACGGGGTGAAGGAATGGCCTTTTCGCTGGTGTCGTTGTTCATACTCCGCTTTTATTGCCCGAAGTGCCACCGCACCTGCTCGCGGTTGCCGGCCTGTTTGTCGCCAAGGCGCCAGTATTGGTGGAAGAGCCAGCAGGCCGTGTTGGAGCAGTTGATCTCTGGGGAATCAATTCATGAGGTGGCGCGATGGCTCTGGCCTAGCCGTCGCACGATTGGACGCTGGTGGCAGTGGCTGGAGGGGAAATCCGATGTGCACTGCCTACATCTGCGTACCCGGTTTCCGGAACTTGGCCGGGCGGTGGATTGGAAAGCGTTTTGGTCGCTCTGCTTCGATCGCATGAACTTGGGTGAAGCGATGGGCTGGCTCGATCGGGTGGAGGTCATCGTCCCATGATGGCCTGAATCAAGGCGGCGGTGGGACAAGCGCCACCGGGCACATCCGGCGCCCCACAGAACTTGCCCCTCCCGCTGATACCGCCCTGGGTGTCTCCTGTGTTCTCCATTCAATGAGAGGAGAATACGATGAACAACATCCATCCCGTGGCCCTGTTCCGCTACTCGGTACTGGGTCCGCTGGTCAGCCGTGTCGAACTGCAACGCGGTGAACTCAAGGCAACCCTCCACGAGCTGGCCGCACGCCACTACGATATCCCCGGCTCGCGCAACAGCCTCTTGAGCGAGAAGACGATCGAGGCCTGGTACTATGCCTGGCGCCGGGAGGGTATCGACGCGTTGACCCCCAAGATCCGCTCGGACCGGGGGCAATCGAAGATCGACCCTGCGGTCCAGGAGGCCATCCTCGAGGCCAAACGCAAGAACCCACGTCGTTCCATTCGGACGATCCGCCGTCTACTCGAAAGCCGCGGTACGGTGACCAAGGACGAGTTGTCGCGCTCGGCGATCCACCGTCTGTTGCAGGCTCATGGCCTGTCGTGCATCAAGGGTTCGGCGAGCGAGCCCGAGGAGCACCGTGCGTATGTGGCACAGTACGCTGGCGACATCTGGTACGGGGATGTGATGCACGGCCCCCGGGTGCCGATGAATGGCGGGATGCACAAGGCGTATCTGGTCTCGCTGATGGACGATGCTTCACGGCTGATCGCCCATTCGGCCTTCTGTCCCGGCGAGACGGCATTGGATATCGAGGCGGTACTCAAGCAAGCGGTGTTAAAGCGAGGGCTGCCGGTTAAGTTGGTGATTGATAACGGTCCGGCTTATCGTGCCAAGACGCTGCAGGGGATCTGTGCCCGTTTGGGCATCCACCTGATCTACTGCCGTCCCTATGCTCCGGAAGGAAAGGGAAAATTGGAGCGGTGGCACCGTACCTTTCGCAATCAGTTTTTGAGCGAACTCGATACCTCCCGCCTTCGTGATCTGAGCGATCTCAACGCCCGCCTATGGGCCTGGATCGAGACCGTTTACCACTGCACGCCCCATAGTGGCCTTGAACAACGGACCCCGCTGCAACGCTATCAACAGGATCTGCCGCGGGTTCGTACCTTGGGCACCCTGGCCGCCCGGCTCGATGAGCTGTTCTACCACCGCATTAAGCGCAAGGTGCGCAAAGACGGCACCGTTTCCTATCAGGGTGAGCGCTTCGAGGTGCCCTATGAACTGTCCGGTCGGTCCGTATTCCTGGTGGTCGATCCCCACACCCAAATGGTCCTAGGTGTGGAGGATGCCGACGGGCAATCGATTGGGGAAGCCACGCCCCTGGATGCAGTGGCCAATGTCAATCGGCAGCGGCGTAAACCCCAGCCGCTTGAAGAGTCATCCCCCGGCAGCACCGGCAAGGACAACGAGGTGGAACTGGCCTATCGCCAATACTACGACCAGACCGAGGAGGAAAGCTGATGGTACTGCAACACTTCGGACTGAAGCACTACCCCTTGGGCAAGGCGCATACCGAGCTGTGGGACGATGGCTTCCTTGACCGCCTCAACCAGCGTTTTACCTGGCTGCTGGAGAGCCCCGGCGTGGGGTTGTTGACCGGGGAGGCCGGCGTGGGCAAGACCGCCGCGCTACGCCAACTGACCCAGGCACTCAACCCCCACCGCTATCAGGTGATCTATCTGGCGGAGACCGACTTCGGTCGCCTCGACCTGTATCGCTCGCTGGCCCTGGCCCTTGGGTTGGAACCCGTCCACCGGCGTGCCGCCCTGTGGCGCGATATCAAGGCCCGCATCCAGGAGTTGGCCGATGGCAAAGGGGTCGTACCGCTGTGGATCATCGATGAGGCGCAGAACCTGCCCGTGGAGTTCTTCCGCGATCTGCCCGCCTTTCTCAACTTCGCCTTCGACTCCCGCGATCTGATGATCGTCTGGCTTCTTGGTCACCCCCACTTGGCCCACACCCTGGAACGTGCGCCCTATGCGGCACTGGCCAGCCGCATCCAGGTACGTCTGCAGGTGAAACCCATAACCGAGCGGGAGCGGTTCAAGGACCTCATCGACCATGCCTTCAGCCAGGCCGGTGCTCAGCATACCCTGCTGTCGGACTCAGGACTCGAGCTGTTACGCCAAGCCTCCCAGGGACTGCCGCGCCAGGCCGGACGCATTCTTAAGACCAGCATGCAGTTGGCCGTGCCCAAGGGCTTGAATCATCTGCCAGATGAGCTGATCCAACAGACCATAGAGGAGTTACTATGAAATCACCGCATATCTTCCAGCTACCAGAAGACTTACCCCCACAGACGGCTTTGGCCCTGTTCGATCTGCTCACTTCATTGAATGAAGCGCTTTGGCAACAATACGAGCCCGAATTGCTGGATCTCCTCATCGGCGATTCCGACTCGTACGATGACAAACAAATGAAGTTCGACCTCTACGACGATCTGTCGCCTTTCTGATCTCCCCTTCGTCCCAAGCCGGTGCAGGGTGCCGTTCCTTCCTGTCTAGCCTGGGACATTTCTTTGCGTTTCACCTCGAATAGGTTGTGTCAATTCTCCTGAAGCAGTGCGGGTCGTAACACCAGGTAAGTGGTGAAACGGAAAGAGGCAATTTGTTTAGGGGGTGCACCTGCTCCGCAAGCACACCGGAGGGAAGAGCATTCTTCGTACACCATTCAAGATAAGGTATGGCTTCTTGAAGT
>JAQYVO010000041.1 GCA_030145425.1 Chromatiales bacterium
GACCGCAACGACCGCAACGATTGCGGGTAGTGCCAGATCCATGTGTCTACCTCTTTGTGTGCATCGGCGGACAGTATAACCATTCCGCCGGCAAGACTGCAGGGTGGTTATTTATCCGAGATTATTAAGGGATATGTGAACCAATTATGAATCTCAAGCGTAAGTCCCTGTGATGAACAAAGAATTGTTGACCGCTTTCAATGAAAGACAGAACAGCGGGAGATTCGTTCAGATAGCGACTATAGACAACCGAGGAGACTGACCATGAACAGAACTATTTACGGCCCGGCCATTATTGCCACCACCCTGATTGCCGGCTCAGCATCAGCGGGTGTTGATGACGATGATGTCCTTTACGGTACCGGCCGATTCACCTACGACACGCTTTCTCCCAGTCAAGGCGTCCCTTTCGACAGCCGGGCAGCGATACGCATGGGCCAGCAGGGTAACGATAGCGACATCTTGTATGGTAAGAGAGATGTCAGGGCGACCAAATCCGAACCCTATGATCCGTTAATGTATGACCGGGATGACCGGGACGACCATCTTCACAGAAGGTCATGGAATCTGACCTTTTGACAAACAGATGCTGACTGACCCAGATTTCAGGAGAAAAAGTAACGAAAAAAGCATTCGGCACTGAACTTGCGTGTTTGATGCTTTTCGTTGAGAAAATTGGTTTTTCAGGGGCTTGAGATGAAATTACCTAACAGTCTTGGATCCTCAGTGGTTTTGGCGCTACCATTTGTACTTTATTTTACCGGCTTCGGCGCAATGGCTGTTGAAAAGTCCAAGTACAAAATTCTGGAAACGAACAACGGTTTTGAGATCAGGGAATATCCCCCTCAGGTCGTGGCCGAAACACTCGTCGAAGGAGATTTCGATGATGCGGGAAACCAGGGATTTCGTCGGCTGTTTGATTACATCTCAGGCAACAACCGCAGCGGGCCGTCGATCGAAATGACCGCCCCAGTCACCCAGGTTGGTGTATCGCAGAAAATAGCTATGACTGCACCTGTGGGCCAGATGAAGACAGGAAACAGCTGGCGTATCACTTTCGTAATGCCCTCCAAGTACGCCCTCCCGGACCTGCCCGAGCCGGGGGATACCAGGGTTGTTTTAGCCCAGGATCCGGAAACGACAGTGGCTGCGATAAAATATTCGGGGACCTGGTCAACCGACCGATACCTGGCAAACAAGGACCTGTTGGAAAAATACATTGCGGAACGTGGCTTCGATACGGTGGGTGAGCCCGTCTGGGCTCGTTACGACCCGCCTTTCATGCCGTGGTTCCTGCGTCGCAATGAAATATTGATTCCGATATCTTACTAAGCGATTCGCAGAATATGTTTTGGAAGAGAATCACTGGATTATCAATAAGACGCAATAAAATCCTTCAACAGGCGTTGATCGATACTGTGCAGTGAAAATGATTCCTGCCAGTTGCTGACAAATCAAACACTGTCATCCTCCAGGGATGAACCCCCTTAATTAAGTGTAATTCAAGCCGGCGGGATACCCTGAGGTTGATACCCATGAAACATGCAGGGCTGATGTCCGGCAGGGTTGGACTACTATTCGGTACGAGAAAGCATATAAGATACACGGGATTTCAAAGTCCTGTTTAACCGCTGTACCGAAAAATTAATTTATCCGAGGGTTCAGGAGTATCTCCATGAAAAAAATCCCCATTGTGTCCTGGGCTGAACTTAAGCCCCTTAAACCTGCTTACGCACTGGCCGCGGAAGTGGATCTGGTGGTTATCCGCTTGGAAGATGAGGAACAGGTCTCGGTGCTTTATGGGCGTTGTGCGCATCGCGGTGCGCTGATGTCCGATGGACGCATCGAGGGGGGAAATATTGTCTGTGGTCTGCATGACTGGGACTACTGTTACAAATCCGGCATCAGCTCCTACAATCCTTCGGAAAAGCTTCAGCGTTTCAATGCCTGGGTGGAGAAGGGACAGGTCTGGGTCGATGAAGACGAGATCAGGGACTGGGCGGTGACCCAGCCGCAGCCCTATGACCGCGAGTCTTATCAGGGTCTCTACAAGGATCACCATGGGGGCCCGGAAGAACCCCACTATCAGTATATTCAGCATCTGGCCGAACACGGCCTTTCCAAGGTTGGCCACCACGGTCGGGTCAGTGCCATGGGGGTGCCGCGAGACCAGCTGCCCCGATGGGAGCAGATACAGCTGCTTACCGCCCAGCTGCACAAGGTGCCGCTGCTCGATGAAGCCCCGGTGGGCACCAAGGTGGTGATCGGCCCCAACGCCAGGAAACCCCTGGTGCTGGAACGGCCGCTGTTCGTCTCGGACATGAGCTTCGGCGCCCTCTCGGAGGAGGCCAAGGTCTCCCTGGCCATGGGGGCCGAACTGGCGGGCACCGGCATCTGTTCGGGGGAGGGCGGTATGCTGGCCGAGGAGCAGGGGGCGAACTCCCGTTACCTGTATGAGCTGGCGTCAGCCCGTTTCGGCTACGCCATGGAGAAAGTGCAGATGTGTCAGGCCTTCCACTTCAAGTGCGGCCAAGGTGCCAAGACAGGCACCGGAGGCCACCTGCCCGGCAGCAAGGTACAAGGCAAGATCGCCGAAGTAAGGGGACTCGCAGAGGGCGAGTCCGCCATCTCGCCGCCGCGTTTCCCGGACTGGGACAAAGTCGATGATTACCGACGCTTTGCCGAAGATGTGCGCGAAGCCACCGGCGGCATTCCCATCGGCGTCAAGCTCTCCGCCCAGCACATAGAACGGGATATAGAGGCGGCACTGCAGATCGGCGTCGACTACATTATTCTTGATGGCCGCGGCGGTGGCACCGGGGCGGCGCCGCTGATTTTTCGTGACAATATCTCGGTCCCGACCATCCCGGCCCTGGCGCGTGCCCGTCGTTATCTGGACAAGCAGGGATGTGACGGCGTATCGCTGGTGATTACAGGCGGACTGCGCCTGCCCGCGGACTTCATCAAGGCCCTGGCGCTGGGTGCGGATGCGGTGGCGGTTTCCAATTCCGCCCTTCAGGCCATCGGTTGCCTGGGCATGCGGGCCTGCCATACCAACAACTGCCCGGTTGGCATCGCCACCCAGCAGCCCCATTTGCGTCAGCGTCTGAAGATTGAGAAGGGTGCCGAGCAGCTCAACAGGTTTTTCCGTGCCTCCACCGAGCTGATGGAGGTGATGGCGCGGGCCTGCGGACACGATCATCTCAACAAATTCTGCATTGACGATCTCACCACATTCGACCGGGAGATGGCGCATCTGACCGGCATCGACTACGCCGGCGTATCCCTGGACTGACGACAGGCTCTGCCGGAACCGGGCAGGATTCCATCCTCATCGGCCCTCAATTGGGATAAAATCCGGTCGTGTCCGGTCCTGTAATGACAATAAAACCAATCTGAGAGAAGGATAACCCATGATCCCACAGCTACCGGAGCTCCGGCTTGCGCAGTGGCAGCCCACCCGCGACAACCTTCACCAGTTTGCAAAGATCATCGGCAGGCTGCGTAGCGTCCACATGCCCAAGTCGAAACACTGGTGGCACATCACGCTCAGCGTGTCTGCCCGCGGACTGACCACCACACCCTTTCCCGTCTCCGGGCAGCAGCTGGACCTGACCCTGGATCTGACCAATCACCGGCTCGTTATGGAAAGCGGCGAGGGGTGGAACTTTTCCCTGCCCCTGGCGGGACAGAGTGCGGCCGGTTTGAGCCGGCAGATCGGCGCGGCCCTGGCGTCCCAGGGAATCGAGCTGCCGAGGGATACGCTACAGATGTTTGATGGTGAGGAGACGCTGACCTACGACAGGGAAGCAGTCGACCGTTACCGCAGAGCCATCGGCTGGATAGACATGGTGTTCAAGACGTTCAAGGGCGGGCTGCGCGAGGAAACCAGCCCGGTGCAGCTTTTCCCTCACCATCTGGACCTGGCCGTGAACTGGTTTTCCGGCCGGCTTGTTCCGGGTATCGATCCTGCAGATGAGGAAAATGCCGACGAGCAGATGAACTTCGGTTTCGTCACCGGTGACGGCTCCGTATCTGACGCCTATTTCTATGCCACCGTCTATCCGGCGCCCGATAACTGGGCAGACCTGGAACTGACCGGCGGTGCATACTGGCATACAGAAGGCTGGACCGGCGCATTGCTGCCGTATTCAGCGCTGGTGACCTCCGATCGGCCGCAGCAGCAGCTGCTGGATTATCTTCAGGCGCTGCAGGCCCATGGGAAACGGTTGATGAACCCATGAGGGAAAACAGTGGTACAGAAGGGGAGCTTCGGGTAGAACGGTTCAATATGGAAGAAACAATAACCAATTACACGGATCGCACGTCACTCGCAGACGCGTACGATCACGTACGCCGCTATACGGAAAGACTTTGTGAACCGCTGGTGACGGACGACTATCAGATTCAGTCCATCGTACAGACCAGCCCGCCCAAGTGGCACATCGCCCATGTCAGCTGGTTTTTCGAGACTTTCGTGCTGGCCCATTTCAGGCCGGCCTACAAGCCTCTGGATGCGCGCTATGACCATATTTTCAACAGTTACTACTACACCCATGGCGAGATGCACCCCAGGGCGAAGCGGGGCCTGCTTTCACGCCCCACGGTTGAGGCGGTATACAGCTATCGCGCACATGTTGACGAGCAAATGAGGCGGTTGATCGAGGACTTGGACGCATCCCAGTGGGATGATATGGCCTTTCGTGTCGAGCTGGGTCTGAACCACGAACAGCAGCATCAGGAACTGCTGCTCATGGATGTGAAGCACAACTTTTCCATAAATCCGCTCAAGCCTGCTTACCGGGACGATCTGCCCAGCCCCCGGGGTGAGAGCCATGATATGGGTTGGGTGAATCGTCATGGTGGCATTCGGCAGATCGGGCACAAGGGGAGGGGGTTTGCATTCGACAATGAATCCCCCCGTCACCAGGTATTGATGCGCGAACACAGACTGGCGGACCGCTTCGTCACCAACGGCGAATATCTCGGCTTCATGGAGGCGGGCGGCTACCGGGACCCCGGTCTGTGGCTTTCGGATGGCTGGGCACTGCTGCAGCAGGAGGACTTGGACCATCCTCTCTATTGGGAGCGGGCCGATGGTGGCTGGATGCAGTTCACCCTGGGCGGACTGAGGGAACTTGCCGCTGATGAACCGGTTTGCCATGTAAACTTCTACGAAGCGGACGCCTTCGCCCGCTGGGCCGGAAAACGCCTGCCTCTGGAGAGCGAACTCGAGACCATGCTGGAAGAACAGCCCGCGGAAGGCAATTTTGCCGATCAGGATTTATTGCACCCCGCACCGGCAGGGGATGCCGGTCAGTGGTACGGGGACCTCTGGGCCTGGACGGCTTCCCCTTACAGCGCCTATCCCGGCTTCAAGCCACTGGCCGGATCCATGGGTGAATACAACGGCAAGTTCATGTCGAATCAGATGGTGCTGAGGGGAGGAAGCTGCGTCACTTCAATCGAGCATATCCGACCAAGCTACAGGAACTTCTTTTATCCCGATGAACGCTGGGCCTTCACGGGACTGCGGCTTGCGGAGGATGCGTGATGGACAACATAACCTTTCACGATCACAAGCCGGAGGCATTGAGTCTCTATGCTGCCGTGGTGGATGGCCTGTCCCGAGACGACAAATCCATCCCCCCCAAGTTCTTCTATGA
>JAQYVO010000118.1 GCA_030145425.1 Chromatiales bacterium
GTGTTCATGGGGCTGCGCAGCGGCCTGATCATCGGTTCCGTTTTGCTCGTCACCATCATGGGCACTTTCATCTTCATGGGCATGCAGGAAGTCACGCTGCAGCGGATATCCCTGGGTGCACTGGTGATCGCCCTGGGCATGCTAGTGGACAACGCCATCGTGGTGACCGACGGCATACGCGTGAAAATGGAAAAAGGCACCGACGGCCTGACGGCCGCCCGCGAAGTCGTCGGCCAGGTGGGCGTGCCGCTGCTGATGGCCACCTTCATCGCCGTGGCCGCCTTTGCCGCCATCGGCACCTCCCAGGATTCCACCGGCGAATACTGCCGAACGCTGTTTTCGGTGATCATGATATCACTGACCCTGAGCTGGGTGACGGCCGTGACCACCACCCCACTGATGTGCAAGACCTTCCTGAAATCCAAGGGTGCCGCCGGCGCCGGTGAAAAAAACGCCGGTGCTCCGGCCGATGACCCATACGGCGGTGCGATTTACCGAATGTACCGATGGTTTCTGTCGGTTTCCATCCGCCACCGCTGGATCTCCATAGCCGTAGTGCTCGCGGTTTTCGCGGCGTCGATAGTGGGCTTCGGCCAGGTTAAAAAGAGCTTTTTCCCCGATTCCACCACCCCCATGTTTCTGGTGGACCTGTGGTTTCCGGAGGGGACCCACATCGACGAAACCGTGCGCCGGTTAAAGCAGGCGGAAGACCATGTGGCCAGGGACGAGGGGGTGGACAACGTGATCAGTTTTGTCGGCGGCGGACAGATCCGCTTTTTGCTGACCTACACCCCCGAGTCCCCCTACCCGAGCTTTGCCCAGCTCTTGGTCCACGCCAAGGACTACCGCACCATCCCCGGTATGCTTCAAACGGTGCAAAACGACCTTGAGGGGATGTACCCCGAGGCCATCGTTCAGACCAAGGCATTCGTGTTGGGTCCGTCGACCGGCGGTAAGATCCAGTTGCGCATCTACGGGTCGGATGCCGAGATGCTGCGCCGGCTGGGGAGCAAGGCCGAGGCCATCCTGATGGCCGATCCCGCGGCAAAGGCCGTGCGCAACGAATGGCGGACCAAGGTAAAAGTCCTCCGGCCGAAGATGGCCGAAGCCCAGGCACGTTATGCGGGCATCGACCGCCCGCAGATCGCGGCCGCCATGGAATCGGCGGTGCTGGGCACCGTCGCGGGTGTGTACCGGGAAGCCGACGAACTGCTGCCGATCATAGCGCGTGCCCCCGCTTCCGAGCGCACCGACATGGACAACCTCAACGCCATCCAGATCTGGAGCCCGTCCGCCCAGCAGATGATTCCCATGGGCCAGGTGGTCTCCGGCTTCGAGGTCGCTTTCGAGAACGCCCACATCTGGCGCCGCGGGCGTGCCAAAATGCTCCGCATCCACATCGATCCCCGTTGGGGTTTGCCCAGCGAACTCTTCGCCAGGGTAAAGGCGGAGGTCGAGAAGGGGCTGGGGGTGGACATCCAGCAGAAACTCGGCAGGCCCGTGACCCCGGAGGCGTGGGATGCCACCACCATCCGGTTAGCCAACAACGATTTGATCCCCCTCGAGGAGCCGGGCTATGCCATGGCCTGGGGGGGAGAGGCCGAGGATGCGGCCAGGAGCCAGGCGAGCCTGGCGGGCTACATTCCGATCTTTTTCGGGCTGATGGTGCTGCTGGTGCTGATCCTGTTCAACTCCATCAAGAAGACGCTCATCATCTGGCTGACCGTCCCCCTGGCCCTCATCGGCGTCACGGCGGGTCTTTTGATGTTTTCCCAGCCTTTCGGGTTCATGGCCCTGCTGGGCCTCATGAGCCTGGCCGGGATGCTCATTAAAAACGCCATCGTGCTGATCGACCAGATCGATCTCGAGCTGGCCGAGGGCAAGGCGCCGTTTCAGGCCATCTTGGACTCGGGTCTCAGCCGGCTCATCCCGGTGTCCATGGCGGCGCTGACCACCATTCTGGGCATGATCCCGCTCTTAACCGACGCCTTTTTCATCGCCATGGCCGTGACCATCATGTTCGGCCTCGGCTTTGCCACGGTCCTGACCCTGGTGGTTGTGCCGGTGCTGTACGCCATTTTCTACAGGGTGCCGAACCCGGGCGGTTGACGGGTCGGCGGGATCGAAAAATCGATGTCATCGGGCAATGCCAATGGAATGTGATGACAACATGCATAAAATGGCCCCCCCGGCCGGAACAGGAGGTTTCGTGTGTACTTTACCAACATTGAGTGAAATCCGCTGGTTGAAACGAACGGCAGTCCTGCTGGCCTTGCTGACGCTTCTGACCGGGTGCGCCGTGGGCCCCAACTACGTCAAGCCCTCGGTTGAGGAACCCGAGGCCTGGTCCGAGTCTGAGGACCCGGCCCTCGGCAGCGAGCCGGCCGATCTTTCCCGTTGGTGGACCGTGTTCGAAGACCCGGCGCTGAACGGCCTGATCGAAAAGGCGCATACCAACAATCCCGGGCTTCGGGCCGCCGGAATCCGCATCCTCGAGGCACGGGCCCAGTTGGGTATCGCCACGGGGACCCTGTACCCTCAAGTCCAACAGCTCCGCGGCGACGTGTTGGCGGTAGGCGGCAGTGAGACGGCAGCCAACACCACCTCCGCCGCCGATCTGCGGTACGGTGAAACGAGCCTGGGATTCGACACGGCCTGGGAGTTGGATTTCTGGGGCAAGTTCCGCAAGGCCGTGGCCGCGGGCGTCGGCAACTTGGACGCTTCCATCGCGAGCTACGACGACATCCTGGTCACTCTCACCGCCGAAGTTGCACGCGTCTATTCCCGGATACGGACACTCGAGGCCCGACTCGAAATTACCCGGAACAATGCGGCACTCCAGGCGCGGTCACTTGAGATCGCAACTGTCCGCTTCGAGGGCGGTGACGTCACCGAGCTGGATGTCGCTCAGGCCCGGACCCTTCTGGCCAATACCCAGGCGGCGATTCCCCGCCTGGAGTCGATACTGCAGCGATCCAAAAACGCACTGGCACTGCTGCTGGGGCTTTTCCCGGCCGAGGTGGACGCCATGCTCAAAGGCACGTCGGACATCCCATCCGCCCCGCCGGAGGTGGCCGTCGGCATCCCCGCGGACATGCTTCGCCGGCGACCGGACATTCGTCAGGTTGAAAGGCGGCTGCTGGCACAGAACGCGCTCACCGGCGTGGCCGAAGCGGGCCTCTACCCCCGGATTTCACTGCTCGGTTCGATCGGGTTAAAAAGCAGCAGCGCCGACCTAACGGCCGCCGGTTTTCCGGGCGGCAGCTCCCTAGGGGATCTGTTCGACGCCAGCAGCCTGGAGTTCCTGGCCGGCCCCACCTTTTCATGGGATATTTTTAACTACGGCCGCATCAAAAACCGGGTTCGTGTGCAGGACGCCCGGTTCCAGCAGCTGGTCGAAGCCTATCGCAACACCGTGCTTGAAGCGGTGCGGGAGGTGGAAGACGCGTCGGTTGCGTTCCTGCGGAGCCAGTGGGAGAGCAAGTACCTTTTGGAAAGCGCCACCGCCGCATCCCGATCCGTGGAACTGGCCATGTTTCAGTATCAGGAGGGGCTGACAGACTACCAACGGTTGCTGGACTCCCAGCGCGCGTTGGCCTCGCAGCAGGATTTGCTGACAACCAGCCGCGGCAACATCGCCGTGAATCTTGTCGCCCTTTACAAGGCCCTTGGCGGAGGCTGGGAGATCCGCGAGGGCAAGCCGTTTGTCCCGGAAACAACACGTGAAGAGATGGCGGAGCGGACCGACTGGGGCGACCTGCTCGAGGATGAAATACCGACGACGTCCTCCCCCGAAACTGAGCAACTCGAGTGGCGGGCGCCGGACTGGTAGCAAAACCTGACGACAGACATCGAAAAGGCGAGGAGGATATAAAATGTCAACAGACCAGTATATCACCATTGCCATATTGGCATTGACCTTCGCCTTGCTGATCCGGAGCAGGGTCCCGCCGGTGGCCGTTTTCGTGGGGGCGTTGACCCTGACGATCACCTTTCGCCTGGCGCCCCTGGGCGAGAGCCTCAAGGGTTTTTCCAATCCCGGGATGCTGACCGTCGGGGCACTCCTGATGGTAGCCGCCGGGATGTACCGCACCGGGGCCATCACCCTGATCACCGACAAGCTCATCGGACATCCCAAGAGCCTGTTGGCCGCTCAAGCCAAAATCCTTCCGCCCGTGGCCGTCGGCAGCGCCTTTTTGAACAACACCCCCCTGGTGGCAATGTTCATACCGGTGATCCGGGACCTTGCGAAGATCAGTCGCCTGCCGGCGCCGCGTCTTTATATCCCGCTGAGCTATGCCTCCATTCTGGGCGGCACCTGCACGTTGATCGGCACATCCACCAACCTGGTGGTTGCCGGGATGGTGATCGACTTTCTCGCCAATGGCGATCCGAATGCAGCGCCGCTGAGACCGATCGCCATGTTTGACCTGGCCTGGATCGGCGTGCCTGCGGCCGTCGCCGGCATAGCCTTTTTGATGTTGGCCAGTCGATTTCTTCTGCCCGGGACCAAGGAAAGCGACACAGCGGCAGGGACGGTCCGACGTTTCGGATCCGAATTCAGGGTCGTCGCCGGTGCACCGATCATCGGCAAAACCTTAAAGGATATGGGATACACCAACCCGCTGGAGTTTGATCTGATTGCCCTCAATCGGAAGGGTGGGGAACCTGCCGAAATAACCCCCCAAACCCGGCTCCAAGCCAGCGATGTGCTGGTGTTTTCAGCGGTGTTGGAAGCGATATCCGACTTGTGGGGCACCAAAGGACTGGAGCCGGTGTACGGATCGGCTGTTCGGGAAATTTCCACCGCCAGGCACTCCCATCGCCTGGTGAGGGCGGTCGTGTCGCACCGGGCAGCGGCGCTGGGCCGCAAGATCAAGGAATTGCCATTGCCGGAAGCCCCCGTTCAAGCGTCGATCATCGCCCTCTCCAGGGGTGGCCGATCGATCGAGGGGCCCATGTCGGAAGTTCGGGTCGAATCCGGCGACATCGTGGTCCTCGAAGTGGATGAGTCGTTTTTCTACGCAAACCAGCTCAACATTGCATTTTCCATGGTCCGCAGGCTGACCGATGCCAGAATCAAACGGTACGACCGCGCCGTCTATGCGTCCCTGATTACCGTTGCCATGGTGGCGGTGGTCGCGATGGGCTGGATGAACATGCTCAATGCGTCGCTGCTGGCCTCGGGGGCCATGATCCTGACCGGTTGCATGACGTTTCGCCAGGCCGGCAACAGCCTGGAGTTCAAAACCCTGATCATCATTGCCAGTGCCATCGGACTGGAAGCGGCCGTGACCGGCAGCGGGCTGTCGGCCAAAATCGCCGAGCTTTTG
>JAQYVO010000129.1 GCA_030145425.1 Chromatiales bacterium
AGGCCCCGGTTTTCCTCTCCCACGAGATACCCGACGGCACCCCCCTCATCGCCAAAACTCATCAAACAGGTCGGGCTGGCATGTATCCCAAGCTTGTGCTCCAGGGATACCACCCTGGCATCGTTGCGTGCTCCCAGGCTACCGTCGTCATTGACCAGGTATTTCGGAACCAGAAACAGGGAGATGCCCTTGACGCCTTCCGGCGCATCGGGCAGGCGGGCAAGTGTGAGATGCAGGATATTTTCCGATAACTCATGATCCCCCCAGGTAATGAAAATCTTCTGGCCGCTGATCCGGTAGTGGTCGCCCTCGGGTTCGGCCTTGGCACGAACCGAAGATAAGTCGGAGCCCGCCTGCGGTTCCGTCAGGTTCATGGTGCCCGTCCATTCACCACTGACCAGTTTCGGCAAATAGGTTTGCCTGAGCGCATCGGAGCCATGTGTGCTTATGGCCTCTATGGCCCCGGCGGTCAACATGGGGCAGAGTGCAAATGACAGGTTGGCCGAATTCCATATCTCCGCCGCCGCGCACTGGATCAAAAAAGGCAACCCCTGACCATCGAACTCGGTGGGTTGATTCAAACCCTGCCAGCCACTCTCCACGAACTGCTGATAAGCCTCGACAAATCCCGCCGGACTGACGACCCGGTCATTTTCCAGCCGAGTTCCCTGTTGGTCTCCCGTTCGATTCAACGGCTCCAGTATCTCGGTCGCAAAGCGCCCCGCTTCTTCCAGTATCGCCTCCACCATGTCGGGCGTGGCTTCCTCAAAGCCGGGATGCCGGGCAACTGAGCCGATATCGGCGAGTTCGGTGAGTACGAACTGCAACTCTTTGATGGGGGCCACATAGGACATGGGGGAATCCTCTTTTCAAACATTTGGTTGCACAACGGCAATCGCAGGAACTCGATTGTGTATCCGTATTTAGCGTATAGTTTACGTAAACGTCAACTATACTTTTCTACCTGGGTTCCATCCGAAGGGCGCCGTCGATACGGATGACCTCACCGTTCAGATAGCCGTTGGTGATGATGTGTGAGGCGAGTGCGGCATACTCCTCCGGATCGCCGAAACGTTTGGGATTCTGCACCATCCGGATCAGCGGATCCCGCACCTCGTCTGTCATCCCTTTCATCATCGGGGTATCGAATATGCCGGGGGCGATGGCCATCACACGGATGCCCTGCTTGGCCAGGTCACGGGCGACCGGCAGTGTCAATCCTGCCACACCCGCCTTACTGGAGGCGTAGGCAGCCTGACCCATCTGACCGTCGAAGGCAGCGATCGAGGCCGTGTTGATAATCACCCCGCGCTCACCACCTGCATCGGGCGAGTTTCTGGCCATCTGCTCGGCCGCGAGACGCAGCACATTGAATGTACCGATCAGGTTGATGTTGATCACCTGGGCAAACCTCTCCAGCGGCAGCGCACCTTTACGGCCGATAGTTTTTCCAGCCGGTGCGACACCTGCGCAATTGATACAGATATGGATAGCACCGAAGGCCTCGATTGCTCCGGTGATACCCTGTTCGACTGAAGTTGCGTCGGTCACATCGACCTTGCTGAAAAGTGCCTGAGAGCCCAGCTTTTCTTCCAACGCATGTCCGGCCGCTTCGTTAAGATCAAAAGCGACAACCCTGGCGCCCTGCGCGATGAGTTTTTCGCACGTGGTCAGGCCAAGTCCCGACGCACCACCGGTAACGACGGCAACTTTATTGCTGATATCCATAGTAAGTCCTCTTTCATTCGCACGGCATACGCTCCAACCACAATCTTTACCCTGTATTATGCTGTTCCAAATGCTATCAAAATTGTCCCCATTGTTTTCTGCTAAATTTATATGGGATCCGGTCGCTAAAGCTGAAGCCCTGTTTTTTAAGAACAAGAATCGCATGTATGGTAAGTCAAGGAAGCTGAAGACGAAAACCATGGTAAGGAACTAAATGACAATGGCTGCCAAGGTTCTAACGTCCGGAAAACCGCATTTAGGCAGGTTTTATCTGGTGACATCAGGGATTTTGTTGCTGGGATTCATTATATACGCCGTCCATACCTGGTTAGAGGTGACCCACCAGACCGAGAAAGAGCTCAACTATGTCGATGGATTATTCAGAAACGCCATTGAATCCACTTTTCAGCACCACGAATCTGTACTGAAAATATTAGGGCAGCGGTTGCTCGAGGTCGATGTTCGCAACCATCCGGAACGCGGGCTTTCGCTCGTCGACGAACTGATGGAGGTAAATCCGGCCATGGCAGGATTCGGACTTGCCCAACCCAATGGCCAACTGCTACTGGTCTCCGGTATCGAGCCCGGCAAACCCTTGCCCAACCTGCTGTCGCAAAGCGAGTCTATGGCTACATTTCTGCAGGTGTTCGATACGGACGAACTGGTAGTAGGATGGACATACTACATGCCGTTGCTGAAAAAATGGCTTATTCCGATACGTATTGCAATTCAGAACGATCAGGGCTTCGTGAAGCTGGTGTCGACAGCAGGTCTGGATATAGATTCCGATCAGGCCATGTGGAACGCCATCGATCTTCCGAATGATGTACAGGTAACCCTGCTGCGAAGTGACGGTTTCGTGCTGCTGTCCCTCCCGACACCGGTAGCAGAGCGCCAATTGCGATATTATGATCCCGCTCCGGACGAATACTTTACTAATGATTATCAGCCACTGGAACTGGACCCCTTCTTCCCGGAGAGTGCGGCCGTGTCCAGCTACCTGATGGGCAAGACCATGAGGGCCTTCGTCAGTTACCCGAAGAGCCGTCTGTGGAACGAGTTCGGTAGCCGGCTCATAATGCCAGTGCTGTTGTTCGCTGCGGCGTTTCTGTTGACCTGGGTGCTCTATCGCAGTGTCTTGCGAAATCAGCGTGCCTACGAGTCCCAATTGCTGCACCAGGCGCACCACGATACCCTGACCAAACTCCCTAACCGGCTGTTGATTATGGACAGGTTGGGCAATGATCTCGCCCGTGCAAGACGTCTCGAAAGATTGGTCGCGGTATTCTATATCGATCTGGATCAGTTCAAGCGAATCAACGATACCTACGGGCACAAGATGGGGGATATTCTTCTGAATGCTTGTGCCGGCCGTCTTAAAGACATCCTCCGGGAGGGTGATACCGTTGGCCGCTTGGGGGGTGACGAGTTTCTGTTAATACTGCCGGATCTGCAATCAGTAAACGAAGTTGAAGTCCTGGCATCCAGAGTATTGAGAAGCTTCGTTTCTCCGTTCATGCTTGAAGGGTGTGAAATATTCAGTACCGCCAGCATAGGTATATCGCTCAGTCCGCAGGATGGAGACGACACAGATACCCTGATGCAGAACGCGGATACTGCCCTTTACAAGGCGAAGGATGAGGGGCGCAACAGCTATTACTTCTACCAGCAGGAATTGAATGAGGAAGTCGCGCGTCGTATCGAAGTGGAAAGAGAGTTGCGCAAGGCGATCGAACGCAACGAGTTCCGGGTCTTCTATCAACCTCAGGCATCCCTGGATTCACTCAGATGGAGAAGTGCCGAAGCACTAATCCGCTGGAACAACCCTACGCTTGGCCCGGTGTCGCCGGTCGAGTTCATTCCCATCGCGGAAGAGATCGGTCTGATTGCCGAGATCGGTGAAATGGTAATGCGGACCGCCCTCCAGGACCTGAAGTCTGTCCACCAGTTGGAGCCGGGATTCAGCATGGCGGTCAATGTATCAATCCGTCAATTTCGCTCCGACAAATTTCTGCAGGAAACCCTGATGCTTCTGAAAGAGGCAGGCTTGCCGCCTGAAATACTCGAACTGGAAGTTACTGAGAGCGTCCTCGCCGATGGTGCTGAAAGATTCAATGGGCTTCGTGAAGCCGGGATACGCCTGGCGGTGGATGATTTTGGAACCGGTTTTTCCTCCCTGAGCTACCTCAAGAAAATACCAATCACGACACTCAAAATCGACCGTGAGTTCATAAAAGATCTGGACACTGATATTTCGGATGCGACCTTGACCACAGCAATCATCGCACTGGCCAAGGAGCTGGGGTTAGAGACCATTGCCGAGGGTGTCGAGACCCAATCCCAGTTGGCTTTTCTGACATATCAGGGTTGCAATCTGGCCCAGGGATACCTGCTGGCCAAGCCTATGCCAATTGAAGCCCTGATCAGTGAGTTGCAGATCAGGAACCGGGAACCAGTGGATCAGGGTATTATGGAAAATATTCCTCGAGCCGAAGGTTTGAACTAGTTCCAATACAGGCCCGCGAGGGCATACAGCAACAGCAAAACACCCATAAGACCAGTGACTCGGTTGACCAGCGCCGCCAGTTGCGCCAGATCTCTGGCCGGGGGGGGATTGTCCCGGGTCGAGCAGCTGCCAAGCGTGCAACTGAGCTGGTATGAGATCAGGTTTGTAAAGGCGACAAGAGCTGCCAATACAAAAAGCACAGTGATGCCGCTACGGTGAATCAGTACCGCGGCAACCACACATAAGATGAAAAACAGGCGTTTCCAGTTCATAGGCAGGCGACTGCACCATCCTTGATTTTTCTTAAGTACGAGGGCGCTATGGGAGCCGGTTTTGGGCAGCCCTGATCTGTACGATGTGACCGCTCTACTCGATCTCGATCAAGGCCTCATCCGGGTTTACGCTTTCGCCCTTGGCCACATTGACAGCGACGACCTTCCCTGAGATCGGAGCCTGAACCTCGGTTTCCATTTTCATGGCCTCGGTGATCAGCACCGGATCCCCTGCCTTGATCTCGTCGCCTGTCTTGACCAGTACATCCACGATCATGCCGGGGATGGATGTGGTTACATGGCCTTCTTTTGTGGCTTTCGGACGTTGTTGACCTTTACCCTTCTTTCCGGCCTTGGCGGGCACCGCCCCTTGAGCCCCGCCGGTGAGTACCACCTCGTCCAGGGTCTCCACCAGGATTTCGGTAGGTACACCGTCCAAGGTGAGGAAGAAGCGTCGCTGGGTGTCGCTCTTCTGGCCCGTACCCTTGACTTCGATGTGGTAGGTATCGCCGTGATAGGCCACGTTGAAGTCTGTTGGGGCGGTGTTGGGAGTCGTACCGGTCTTATCCGGCATGGGCTCCAGGGGCTCCGGTTGCAGGACATCTTCGGCGCGATCATTGAGAAACTGACGGCCGATCTCGGGGAACATGGCGTAGGTCAGTACATCTTCCTCGGTTTCGGCCAGCTGGCCGATCTGAATCCGCAGTTCGTCCATCTCATTTTTCAGCAGGTCAGCCGGTCGGCATTCGATGACCTCCTCATTGCCGATCGCCTGTTGACGTACCGCTTCGTTGACCGGACCGGGCGCTTTACCATAGCGGCCCTGCAGACATAGCTTTACCTCATTCGTGATAGTCTTGTAACGCTCGCCTGTGAGTACGTTTAGAACCGCCTGGGTGCCCACGATCTGTGAACTGGGGGTAACGAGAGGGGGGTAGCCCAGATCCTCGCGCACCCGCGGGATTTCTTCGAGTACCTCGTTCATGCGGTTCAACGCGCCCTGTTCCTTGAGCTGATTGGCGAGGTTGGAGATCATCCCGCCGGGTACCTGGTTGACCTGCACACGGGTATCCACCCCGGTGTAGTCGCTCTCGAACTGGTGATATTTCTTGCGTACCTCATAAAAATAGAATCCGATCTCCTGAAGCAGTTCCAGGTCGAGTCCGGTATCGTATTCCGTGTTGCGGAGTGCGGCTACCATGCTTTCCGTGGGGGGGTGGCTGGTGCCGCCGGCCATGGACGAAATTGCCGTGTCTATGTGAAGACAGCCATTCTCAATGGCCTTCAACTGTGACATCTCGGCGAGACCGCTGGTGGCGTGGGAATGGATGTGCACCGGTACTGTCAGGGTTTCCACCAGGGCTTTACTCAGCTCTCCGGCGGTCATGGGGGTCAGCAGGCCGGCCATATCCTTGATGGTAATGCTGTCGCATCCCATGTCCTCCATCTCTTTGCCCAATGTCACGAACTGATCGATGCTGTGCACCGGACTGGTGGTGTAGCTGATCGCACCCTGGGCATGTTTCCCGGCTGCCTTTACCGACTCGACAGCCACGCGCAGATTGCGCGCGTCGTTGAGGGCGTCGAAGATCCTGAACACATCCATGCCGTTGTCGGCCGATTTCTGGACAAAGGCTTTGACGACATCGTCGGAATAGTGACGGTAACCCAGCAGATTCTGGGCACGTAGAAGCATCTGCAGACGGGTATTCGGCAGCGACTCTCGCAGCTTGCGCAGGCGTTCCCAGGGGTCTTCTTTGAGAAAGCGCACGCAGGCATCGAAGGTGGCGCCTCCCCATACTTCCAGCGACCAGAAGCCCACCTCATCCAGGCGCTTGCAGATGGGCAGCATGTCCTCGGTGCGCATCCGCGTGGCAAGCAGAGATTGATGGGCATCCCGCAAAACGGTTTCGGTGACTTGTACCTTCTGCATGGCGGTTATATCCCGGTTACGTTGTTCTTATAATCCCGCATGAGCCACGACGACGGCCGCCAGGGCGACGGCAATGTCGTGACGATTGGGTTCGGACGAGTACTCAATGAGCTCAGGGTGTGTCTCGACGTAGCTGGTATCGAAACGGGCGCTGCGAAATCCGCTTGATTTGAGGATCTCCTGGTAATAGGGGATGGTTGTTTTTACGCCGTCCACCCTGGTGTCCTTCAGGGCACGGAAGCCGCGTTGGATCAACTCGTCCCAGGAACCGGCCCATATTGTGATTTTCGCGCACATGGAGTCGAAATTGGGGGGTATCTCATAACCCGCATAGATCGCCGAATCGGTGCGTATCCCGGGCCCGCCGGGTGAATAATATCGGGTAATGCGTCCGAAGCTGGGCAGAAAGCCGTTCTTTGGGTCCTCGGCATTGATGCGAAACTGCATTGCGAAACCTCTTTTTTTAACGTCTTCCTGACGGTAACTCAGGGTTTTGCCGTCAGCGATACGAATCTGTTCCTTGACGATGTCGATGCCGGTGATCTCCTCGCTGACCGTGTGTTCAACCTGCAGCCGGGTATTCATCTCCATGAAGTAGAAGTTCCCTTCGGCATCCAGGAGAAACTCCACGGTGCCGGCGTTTTCATAGTTCACGGCCCTGGCGGCCTTGACCGCGAGCTCGCCAATCATCTTGCGTTGCTCGCTGGAAAGCTGCGGGGAGGGCGCGAGCTCGATCAACTTCTGGTTGCGGCGCTGTATGGAGCAGTCGCGCTCGAACAAATGAATCACGTTGCCATGACTGTCTGCCAGGATCTGCACCTCGATATGGACCGGGTTGACGATGCATTTCTCCAGAAAGACATCCGCGTTGCCAAAGGCCTTGCTGACCTCGGAGATGACGCGGTCATAGTTGCGTCGCAGGTCATCTGCACTGTCACAGCGGCGTATGCCCCGTCCGCCTCCGCCGGTGGTGGCCTTGAGCATTACCGGGTAGCCGATGCGTTTCGCCTGCTCAAGGGCATCCTCCAGGCCGCGTACGTTGCCTTCGCTACCCGGTATGACCGGCACGCCGGCCTCAATCATGGAGCGCCGAGCCTCGGTCTTGTCGCCCATGCGGCGGATGACTTCTGCGCTCGGCCCTATGAACCGGATGCGGCGTTTGGCGCAGATTTCTGCCAGCTGGGGGTTTTCGGACAGAAATCCGTAGCCCGGGTGGATCGCCGTGCAGCCGGTTTCCACCGCGAGGTTGACGATGCGATGGGCGTTAAGGTAGCCGGCCACCGGGTCAGGGCCCAGGTTATAGGCCTCATCGGCTTTCTTGACGTGCAGGGCGAAGCGGTCGGCATCGGTGTAGATGGCTACGGAGCGCACGCCCCCTTCCAGGGATCGTATGCCCATCTCGGCACAGGCACGGATGATGCGTACGGCAATCTCACCGCGATTGGCGATTAACAGCTTGTTGATCAAGATTCCACCCTCCTTAAAGAGATCAGGTTGGAACTATTCTGAAGACCACGGCTAACTTATTGTTTATTAATATAGTTTCCTGAATTATTACAGCATTATAACACCCGTTTCTCTAAGGTTTGAATTTTCGGTGTTTCGGGACATGTCGGGGGTCGGTTCGTTGGTAGCAGATTGGCGGTTTCGCCATTGCGGGCTTTATTTTGATTACCGTCAATTATTCGTGACTCGATCCGTGAGAGTCTGGCATGCTTGTTATAAGCTCCCATAAACTGTTTATCCGGAATGATGGAACTCCTCGCCCCGGCAGGAAATCTGCCGTCTTTGAAGGCCGCCGTGGACAACGGGGCAGATGCCGTCTATTTCGGCTTTCGTGATGCCACCAATGCCCGTCATTTCGCCGGCCTGAACTTTACCGACTCGAAGATGGAGGAGGGCATCAGATATGCCCGGCAGCGGGGCGTGAAGCTGCTGCTTGCACTGAACACCTATCCTCGGCCCGATGGCTGGGAGTGTTGGAAATCTGCGATTGACCGTGCAGCGGAAATGGGTGTGGACGCAGTGATCACCGCCGACATGGGTGTGCTGGACTATGCATCGGAACAGTATCCCGAACTGCATCTGCACCTTTCGGTTCAAGGATCAGCGACCAACTACGAAGCCCTGCGTTTTTATCAGGAGCGCTTCAATATCCGCCGTGCCGTCATTCCGAGAGTACTTTCACTGGCCCAGGTAGAACACCTGGTCAGGCACAGCCCGGTGGAAATCGAAGTATTCGGCTTTGGCAGTCTCTGTGTCATGGTGGAAGGGCGGTGCATTCTCTCGTCCTACGTCACCGGCAAGTCACCGAATACGTTCGGTGCCTGTTCCCCGGCAAGCCATGTGGAATGGCGGGAAACATCCGCGGGGCTGGAGACAAGGCTCGGAGGGGTCCTGATTGAACGATATGGGAAAGATGAAAATGCCGGTTATCCTACGCTCTGTAAGGGGCGTTTCTGCGTTGCCGGCCACACCTACCATGCGATTGAAGAACCGACCAGCCTGAATACCCTGGAACTCCTGCCCAAGTTGCAGAAGGTCGGTATTGCGGCCGTAAAGATCGAGGGCCGCCAGCGCAGCCCGGTCTATGTTGCCCAGGTCACCAGGGTATGGCGCGCCGCACTGGACGCCTGTGCCAGGGATCCGGAAAACTACCATCCCGAAGCGATCTGGATGTCTGAACTGGGCAAGGTCTCGGAAGGTACACAGACAACGCTGGGCGCCTACTCCCGCCCTTGGCAATAGATATGAACCGCCAATGAAACTTTCAGTCGGCCCCGTTCTCTACTACTGGCCACGGGAAAAATTGCTGGAATTCTACAATGACCTGATTGATCTGCCCGTCGATATCGTTTATCTCGGGGAAAACGTGTGTTCAAAACGAAACCTGATGAGGACAAAGGACTGGCTGGAGGTGGGAGAGCGACTTGCGGCGTCTGGCAAGGAGGTGGTGTTATCCACCCTGGCATTGCTTGAGGCGGAGTCGGACCTGAAGCGACTGCGACGCATCTGCGCCAATGAGAAGTTCCTGGTTGAGGCCAACGATATGGGTGCGGTGCAGTTGCTGCAGGGCAAGCCGTTTGTCGCCGGCCACAGTGTGAATATCTACAATGGCCGCAGCCTGGGGTTGCTGGCCGATCTGGGCCTGAAACGCTGGGTGCTTCCTTTGGAACTTTCCGCTGAGACTCTCGGAGATCTGCAGCGAATCCGGCCGGAAGGTGTTGAGACGGAGCTGTTTGTATACGGCCGCTTGCCTCTGGCCTATTCGGCACGCTGTTTCACCGCCAGAGCCCATAAACTCACCAAAGATGACTGCCAGTACCGTTGCCTGGACTATCCGGATGGATTGACCCTGTCGACCCAGGATGACGACCGCTTTCTGAGCTTGAACGGCATACAGACCCAGTCAGCCCGTACCCTCAATCTGCTTAACGAGATCGACACGATGCGGGAACTGGGTGTGGATGTGATACGTATCAGCCCCCAGTCTCATCGCACCGATCGGGTAATAGATGTTTTTCGCCGTTGCCTTGACGGGGATTTGGAGCCGGAGGAGGGTACCCGGCTGCTCACTCCCATCATGCCATCGGGTGCCTGCAACGGCTACTGGTATGGCGAGGCGGGCATGGAGCAGGGGGGGGGTCAGCGGAACAGCGTCCAGGCGGCTGATCCGGAACCGCCCAAATCCGTTTTACGAAACGTCAGGCTAAACGGCCGATGAGACCGGTCGTCCTGTCCATAACATTCAACAGTGGCCCCAGTCTTTCTTCCAACTCCAGACTGTCCAGGAAATTCTTTACGTAAAGGCCGAGTTCGGTACTGCCACCGAGTTTAAGTCGACGGTTGAAAAAGAGGGTGTCCGGATCCTCCCTGCGGGTCGCCAGCAACAGAAAATCATAGATGGTTCCCTCGATGGTCAGGTCTTCGGGATTTGTTCCCTGAGCTGCTTTGAGATGACCGTTCTCCAGGGTGAGTCGATAACAGATTCG
>JAQYVO010000140.1 GCA_030145425.1 Chromatiales bacterium
GGACGAGTTGGCCACGCTGGGCGACCAGTTCAAAAAGCTGCCGGACGGCTGGAAATACCAGGTCGTCCATCCAGATGAAGATATTGTGATGAACCTCACGCCCGCGCACGCCATCCCCTCGGTAATTGACGAGTTCGACCAGATCTACATCCGGATTCCGGAATAAAGGAGCGAGCAGATAAGTTCTCCTTCGGGTCGGAAGCAGAGATAACGGGTGTGTTCGGGCTTATCTCCGGTTTCGAGCGGAGAGCGGAACTCAACTGAGCCTGGATTTCAGTGTCGGGCTGAGCCCCGGGTAGCGCGTCATGGCCACCGGCGGCCCGGGGCGATGAACTACGGAGGACAGTCAAGCGGAATAACCTTGACCTCGTCCAGCACAATATCACTGAATTCCGGCAGCTGCGAATCCACTGTCGCTGTTAAATTATTGCAATCGGTGAAATCAAACGTGATGCTGCCGAAATTCTCGCGGATCACGTCATCCGGATTGAACGCAGAGCCAAAACCCGTACCGCTGGTGATAACCATTTCACTAAACACCAGTTGGTTGCCGTTGCGTGTGCCCGTGCCGATCATCCAGACCTGTTTGCCGTCGAGGTAGGTGTACCAGGTCATCACGAAGACGGACGCGTCGTCGCCTTCCACCGATAGTTGAAAGCCTTCGCCGTCGCGTGCCGGCAAGTACCATGAGCCCATCCAGGGCAGTGCATCACCCTGGGCCCCGCCACCGCCGCAGGTGACCGGTACGATACGGGTGAGGACCAGTGTATATTCCTCGTATCCCGGAAGCACCGGCATCATTTCGAGCTCGGCGTTGTTGCAGTCGGCCCAGGTCATGATCACCGAACCCCACGTCTCGCGCACTACATCGATTAGACTGAAATCCTCGCCGTAATCTGCTCCGCTGGTGATGGTCATTTCCTCCAATATGATCTGTCCATCCGCGAGGAAGCCGAGACCGATCAACCAGAACTGTTCACCATTGTTGTAGAGGTAGCAGGTCAGGATAAAGAGGACTCCGCCCCGCTCCAATGTGAGCTGACAGCCTTCTCCACTACGGGCAGGGTCGTAGTAACTGCCGGACAGTTCCTCGGCCACGATTTCGTCACCACCAGGAGAGCCGGGGCCGGTACCGATAGGGCCGTCAGTGGAAAACTCCAGCAGGGTTATATCCATGTTGCTGCCCGGTTGGCCGCCCATGAGCAGCGTGATGCTGTCGATCATGGACAGGTCCGCACCCCCGAGTTGTGCCGACGGAAACATTTGATCGAACCGCACCATGAACTGCCCCTCCCCGCCAATTTGCACGTTGCCGATGCTGGTTTTGCCGTTGGTATCCTGCACGGTAACGACCAGTATGGGGTTGTTTGAGACATCCCGTGCTTCGAACAGGAACATGGTCGATCCGCTCAGGTCGAAAACAGGACTTTCTTCACCGCCGTAGGTGGTGGCACATCCGCCGCCATTATTTTCATTACCGTCATTAGGAAAACGCAGATTGCAGGTAAACGCCCCGCCTGCGGTGGCCATGGATGCCGTAGAACCGACTGATGCTTGGTCATGCAGGCCGGGTGCAGCAAACCGGACCCCACCCAGTATCTCGTCAGAATGGACCACCGCCTGTTCGTTAGGAATGGTCTCACCAGGGCCGACAGGCGGTGGAAACTGAACAGGTAGGTATGAATCGATGACATCAGCGTTCAGATTGAAACCAGCCGTCAGTAACAGCACGCACAGTGGGCGGAATATGATCTTGGGACTCAAGGTTACTCTCCAGTCAGGTGGTCTTTTTAACTACTTGTTAAAGCTTAGTACATCTAATGCATAATTTCTGGCGGGATGAATAAGGCTGATTGATTGTTTCAATTTACGGGGTGAGAATAGCCTGCGTTGAAAAGAATTTGCAGATGATTCAAAGAGGTGTTCCTTTGAAACAGCTGATTGCCGGCGCCAGGCGCATATTTCTTCACACAATAATTTCATCGGAGTTCAATACATGTCCAGACTGCTTATCGCGCTTGTCCTTTTGCTGATTTCCCTCCCCTTGCTAGCCGAACAGCCCGCCCAGGTGATGCTGTGCGGCACCTTTCATTTCCAGGACGCCGGGTTGGACACGGTGAAAGTGAAGGACATTGATATCTTCACCGAGGAGAACCAGGCCGGCAATTACGAGCTGGGCGCCAACGAGATCTATCAACTGGGCTTCCGGATCGCGAAGCTGGCCGGCCACGAGCGGAGATCAAGTGGTACGGAAATGCCTAGCTGAGTGCCGGATTTTTAATCCGATGGTCGTAGGTTCGAATCCTACTCGGCCTAGGCCACCTTCCTTTTGGCCGAAAGCAAAGATGAGGATGTGATTGCTGTTCAGTTCCGGAAAGGGTCGGAAGCAGCTAAGGTCGCCCTCCTTGGGAGAATGGCCGCTTTTAGCCAGGAAGCAGAACCAAATCGGGCTTGTCCTTCGGTGTTGATAAGTTCTCAGTTCGGCCAGTACCGGCCCTTCAGATGCTAAGATAGTGACGGGCAGCAAACGGCCCAAAACGGCCAAGTGCTGCCATTTAGATTGGTTTTGAGACGTGAGATTCCGGGTTCGACTATTGACTAAACCCAAGCTATAGTAACTTTAAGCATTCGACAAATTTCAGAAAGGATTGAACAAGTGAAAAAGTTATTTTCATTATTGTTGTTAGTACCGATCATTTTGGCCGTATCGGCGTGCCCCGCCCAGGCGGAGACGAACCAGCATTACGAGGCCTGCCAGACGCTCGGTGGCGAATACGAGGAGCGCCGAACCGACTGCGACCCGGAATGCAAAACGACGTATATCTGCCGTTTCAAAGAAGGCTGGTCGCGCGTCTGCGATGATCAGGGTGTTTGTAACCAGGTCCAAGATGGTTCGAGCGGAGACACGTCCGGCGCTTCGGATTCCTCG
>JAQYVO010000232.1 GCA_030145425.1 Chromatiales bacterium
TTCAGGCGCCTGCCCGGTCCTTCCAGGACCTTGCCCTCGGACCTGTCATCCACCGCTTCGATACTCATCGGGCGTCCCAATCTCTCAAAAGCTGGATCTCCTGTGAATCCGGGTACTGGCTTCGGAGCATCATCGAGTAACTCGCCACCGCATCCCGATCCCCCAGCTGGGATTCCGTTTTTATCCCCAGCCACAGGGATGAAGGCGTAGGACTGGCCACAGCCAGATAACGCTGCAGGTATGCTCGTGAAGACAGGTACTCTCCGTTATCGTAACTGAGTTTCGCCATCTCCATCAGGGCCGTCGCATAACGCGGATTCCGCTGCAACGCGTTGCGCAGGTTTACCTCCGCCTGCACAGGGTCGTTTCGTGCCAGATCACAGATGCCTGCGTTGGTCAGTGCCACTTCCGGTGTTTTGTAGAGTGGGTTTTTCAGTGCCGCCTGAAACTGAACATCGGCTTCCTTGAAACGATTCTGACGACACAGCATGGTGCCGTAGGCGTTGCGGATATAGGGGTCCTTGGGATGGGCCCGGACCCCGGCCTTGAAGTGGGTCTCGGCCTGGCTGCTCTCTCCAAGCCGATCATAAACCAGGGCTATCACGTTTCTTGCGTCCACGTTCGTCGGGTCGATGTCAACAGCCTTCTTGGCCTGCTTGAGAGCCACATCCATCTGGCCTTCCCGCAGGTAGGCCACCGCCAGTTGCACATAGATATCGCTGGCGCCTTTGTTCGGAGATGCCGTGTCCTCGCCCAGGTCCCCCGTGCTGTCCTGCATATCCGGGCGGGTATTGTTGGGTGTACATCCCGAAATCAGAAACACCGCCAGTAAACCGGCAATTATCAAATGGTATCGAGTCATCAGAGCAAACTCTCCGGAACCGTGGCTACATTAATCGACTGCCTCAGGAGCCGGCGGCTTCGGTCTTTCACCCTCCCCACCAGCTGGCCGCATGCCGCATCTATATCATCCCCCCGAGTCTTGCGGGTCATCGCCATAATACCTGCTTTCATCATCCGCTGACGAAAAGCCTCGATGCGCTCGGGTGACGAACTGCGATACTCGGTGCCCGGGAAGGGATTGAACGGGATCAGGTTCAGCTTTGAAGGCGTGCCTTCCAGCAGCCGGATCAACGATTTTGCATGGGCGTCGGTGTCGTTGACGCCGTCCAGCATCACATACTCCCAAGTGATCTTGCGGCGCTTGTCCCCCCGAATAAAATCCCTGCAGGCCGGTATCAGTTCCTCCAATGGGTATTTTCGGTTTATCGGCACCAGCTGATCCCTCAGTTCGTTGCTCGGCGCATGGAGTGAAACCGCGAGGCTGACGTCCGTGAACTCCCTCAACCGCTTCAGCGCCGGTACGATTCCGGAGGTGCTGAGGGTAACCCGGTACTTGGAGAGCATATAGGCCAAGTCGTCCTGCATGCTGTTCATGGCGGTGACTACCGGGTCGAAGTTGGCCAGCGGCTCGCCCATACCCATGAACACCACATTGGTGACACGTTTATCCATCCGATGCACAGCGACCCACAACTGGGCGATGATCTCACCCGCCGAAAGATTGCGGTTGTACCCCTGCTTGCCGGTTGAACAAAAACTGCAGTCCAGGGAACATCCCACCTGGGATGAGACGCACAAGGTCCCCCGGTCGCCGTCGGGAATGAACACCGACTCCACCCGGTTGTTACAGGAAAGTTCCAGCACCCACTTGTGGGTGCCGTCCCGGGACGGCTGTTCGTAGACCACTTCGGGAATCCCGAAGCTGGCCTTCTCCTGCAGCCCGGCACGCAGCTTCTTCGACAGGTCGGTCATGGCATCAAAATCTGTCAGACCGTGCTTGTGAATCCACTTGAACAGATTACGTCCGTGATACGCCTTGCCGCCGAGCGTCTGGACAAAGGACTCCATGCCCTTCCGGTCCAGGTCCAACAGATTGGTTTTTTGTTCGGGGATCAATCTCAGCTCACCGGGTGCGTTCGCAGACACCATCAGGAAAGAAAAACGATATCTCCACCGCCGCGGTTTCGGGCGCGTCGGATCCGTGCACGGCATTCTCATCCACCGTCTGGGCGAAATCCGCCCTGATGGTGCCGGACGCAGCCTCCTGTGGATTGGTGGCACCCATGATCTCACGGTTTCTTGCGATAGCGTTCTCGCCTTCCAACACCTGGACCACTACCGGGCCCGAGGTCATAAAGTCGATCAGATCATTGTAGAACGGGCGTTCCTTGTGCACGGCATAGAAGCCCCCGGCCTGCTCTCTGGTCAGATGGAGCATTCTGGATGCCACAATCTTCAAACCGGCGCTCTCAAACCGGTCGTAAATCTTCCCAATTACGTTCTTTGCCACTGCGTCGGGTTTGACAATTGAGAAGGTGCGTTCGATAGCCATTAGAAATCTCCAGAAAATCCAAAAAAATACAAAACCTTGCAGCCCGATTGCTGCACCACCGGGGTACGGGATATACGGGGGCAAAACCGCCCTCAGCGGATCAACAGCCCCGGGGCATCTGATCCCGTTTCCAGCCCGAAAGCATAATTTTTTCTTACACTTACACGACAGCGGTGAATTTTACCTTGCGGCGACATCTTCAAGCAATGCCTTTCCGGGCAGGGGGCTGGGGCCTGCAGCATTATGCGGCCGGGGAAAAACTTTCAGGCGCGATAACGGGTCAACGCGATCCCCGTCAGTATTATTGCGAGGGAAAAAAGGCTGGTACTCGTCATCGGTTCCGACAAAATCCAGACACCGGTGAAAAAGGCCACCACCGGGATAAGATAATTGATATTGGACAGAAAGCTGGGGCCGGCACGGCCAATCACGGCGAAGTATACGATGGTGGCCAGTCCGGTAGGGGCAACACCAAGCCACACCAGCGCCAGCATCGATTCCCGGGAAAAGGAGGCCCCCTGCCCTGCCAGCTCCTGCGTTGCCCACACAGGGACGACGATCAGGCTCGCCGCCACTAACACCCCTGTGCCCGCAACCAGCGGATTAAAATGGGGCAACCTTCTTGCAAGTATGGTGTTAACCGCATAACAGACCGCGGCACCGAGTATCGCCAGACCTCTCAGCACTTCGCCCCCCCCACTTGCCATGGTCGGCCCCAGCAGCAATATGACGCCTGTAATACCCAACACGAAACCGGACAGCTTGAACAGATTCAGCCGTTCACCGGGAACGAAGAAGTGGGCCAGCACCATGGTGACCAGGGGCATGACTGCCATCAGCACGCCGGCTATGCCGGAGTCTATCTCCTGCTGTCCCCAGGCTATCAGATAAAAAGGTGCCAGATTGCCCACAACCGCCATCAAAAAGAACCCTCCCCAGGCACCGGCATTTCGCGGGAATTTCAGACCCCGCAGCACAACCACCGGAAACAGCACCAACGCCCCCAACAAAACCCGAAGGGCAACCACACCCATGGGACTCACCGACTCCACGGCAATGGCTGTCACCATGAAAGAGGTGCCCCAGAGAAATATGAGGCAAAGCAGGAAAAACCAATCCAGAAGGTTGGGGCGCATCAGCTTTTACCGGGTGAGCGGCTATTCACTACTCACATGGTCTGCGATGGCGGGGTCCGGATACGGCATTCGGATCCCCCCGACCCATGTATTTGGTCAGTATCGGGGGAGTCGAGAGCGTCGTGACAACGATCATGAGTACCACGGCCGAAAACATGGCGCTGTCCATCACACCAAGGCTCTTGCCGATGGAGGCAAACACCAGCCCCACCTCACCCCGGGGCATCATACCCACGCCGATGGCCAGCCTGTTATGGTGCCTGTCCGCACCCAGTCCAGACACTATCTTGCCGCCGATACCGACAACGATAAGACCCAGGGCCAGCATAATCACGTGCCAGTCCATGAAGGTTTCCAATTTGACCTGTATGCCCATGAGTACAAAAAAAACTGGCACCAGGATCGCCTCGAGCGGGGCGAACAGTTCCTTTATCGAGTACTTGTGATGCCGGTGATCGCCCCAGGCGTTGAAATGGCTGTCCTGCAGCAGCAGTCCCGCGGCAAATGCGCCCACAATGGTCGCCAGCCCGACAGTGTTGGCAAGCCAGGCCACGGTCATCACGAAAATAAAGGAGATGAAAAGCTTGGCCTCCATCACATTGAGATTGCGCAGCAGGCGAATCAGCAATTTGATGATGGTGGGTCCCATCAGAAGCAGGCTGAAAATGAAAAACGCTGACAGTGTGATAATGCCCGCAACCTGTGAGAGCTCCACACTGCCGGTCACCACGATACCCGTGGCGATGGCAAGTATCACCAGGCCCAGCACATCATCAATCACCGCGGCGCCCAGTATGATATGAGCTTCTTTGGAAGCCGATTGGCCGATGTCATCAAGCACACGGGCCGTGATGCCGATGCTGGTGGCGCACAGTGTGGCGCCGAGAAACATATGCTCCGCGTGCCCCACACCCGGCATCAGTGCCCATGCCACCAGAAAACCCAGGACAAAGGGCGCGAGCACACCGATTATTGCCACCTTGAGAGAGTTGGAGCCGACTTCCCGCAATTCCGCCACGCAGGTGTCCAACCCCACGTGAAACAGCAGAAAAATCACTCCGTACCGGGAGAAGATATCAACTGCCTGGGCAACCTGCAGATATTCTCCTCCCCGGGCTCCCTTTACCACCTCCAGGAAGATGGGGCCGTAATAGTTGCCCAGCACCATGGTGGCCGCCTCATCCAGACTCACCCCGGCAAGGGCATGGCGCGCGATATCCATTACCGCCGTGCCTTCCCGCAGCACCACCATGAGATCGTAATGGAACAGGTAGAGGACATTACCGAGAACGATGCCCATCAAGAGTTCGCCCAGCACAGAAGGCTGATTGAGATGGCGGGCCGTGAAGCGGCCAATCAGGGCAGCCACCAGAATCAGGGTGACACCGAATATTACCGGCGCTATCGGATCACTGTGCATGACGGACTTGATGGGGTTCGGAAAGTACTGACATGGTGGGTAAGACGGACAGTTACCTTACTTTGTCAGGCGTTTTTCGCCATCCTGTACCAACCACACCCGGAAATTAAACAGGGAATTCCGGCAGGATCGCCAGCCGCCCGGGATACGCGATTGATATACACCATAGTATTGAAGAAAATCCTAATATTCCACTGTCAGATGCATGTATGGTTGCCGGCTCCGGGTGTTTCCCCGCAGGGACTGCGATAAACCCCTTGTGACAAATTGATGAAAAAGGCTGATCTCCAGCTATTATTTGATTATCTGCAACAGATTCCACCGGCCTGAAACCTTTCGAACCGGGGGTTCCTTCATCTTGTTGGGTGTGGTTTCGAGGACTTAATTTGTGACCATCAGTATTTTCGAGTTGTTCAAAATCGGTATCGGACCGTCCAGCTCCCATACCGTCGGCCCCATGCGGGCAGCACGCGCATTCGCACAACAGCTTCAGGATATGGGGCTTCTGGCGAAGACTGCCGGGATCAAGTCGGAACTTTTCGGCTCACTGGGGGCGACCGGGAAGGGACACGGCAGTGACAAGGCCATTATGCTGGGTCTCGAGGGCGATGAGCCCGATACGGTGGACGTGGATTCCGTGGATTCGCGGCTTCAACGGATCCGCGATAACGAAAAACTGAACCTGCTGGGTATCCATACCGTCCCATTTCACGAAAAACAGCATCTGGTGATGCACAAACGCCAGAACCTTCCCTATCATCCCAATGGGATGCGTTTTACCGCATTTGACCCGACAGGCAATCCCCTTCATGAGCAGATCTATTATTCCGTCGGCGGGGGCTTTATCGTCGACGAAACCGCGGCCGGGGCCGACCGGGTTATTGAAGACCCTACGGAGGTACCCCACGCCTTCACCAGCGCAAAGGAACTGCTCTCGCTTTGTGATTCCGAGGGACTCTGCATCAGCACGCTCATGCTGGAAAATGAAAAAGCGTGGCGTAGTGAGCAGAAAGTCAAAGAGGAACTGAAAAAAATCTGGCAGGTAATGCAGGCCTGCGTGGAACGCGGCTGTCATCGGGAAGGCATTCTTCCCGGCGGCATGAAAGTCAAGCGCAGGGCAGCGGGAATGTACCGGAAACTCCGCGCCGAGCGAAATGAAGCCGGAATGGCGATGGCAGCAATAGATTGGACGAATCTCTACGCTTTGGCCGTAAATGAGGAAAATGCTGCGGGAGGCCGGGTGGTTACCGCGCCCACCAACGGCGCCTCAGGGGTCATTCCGGCGGTGCTCAGTTATTACTGGAATTTCTGCAAAGGTGCCGATGAGGACGGCATAGTCCGTTTTCTGCTGACTGCAGGCGCCATTGGCATCCTCTACAAAACCAACGCATCAATCTCCGGAGCGGAGGTCGGCTGCCAGGGAGAAGTGGGGGCCGCCTGTTCCATGGCGGCGGGAGGCCTGACAGAGGCCCTTGGGGGCACACCCTCCCAGGTGGAGAACGCTGCGGAGATCGGCATGGAGCACAACCTGGGATTGACCTGCGACCCCGTCGGCGGGCTGGTTCAGGTACCCTGTATCGAACGCAACGCCATGGGTGCGGTAAAAGCGATCAACGCCTCCAGAATGGCCCTGTTCGGGGATGGCAGCCATTACGTATCCCTGGACAAGGTGATCCGCACCATGCGTGAAACCGGTCATGACATGAAAACCAAGTATAAGGAGACCGCAAGGGGCGGTCTGGCGGTCAACATCGTGGATTGTTGATGCAAGTACTCCGTCAATATCCAATTGACAGGGTACTAGAAATACCCCCTTGTATTTCCTATGCTTGAGTCCAGCAAATCACATGCTGCCGCAGCATTGGAATATCCCGAACACCCGAGCGGCCGCATGTCTTTGTGCCTGTTCCCTGAATCCCGAGGTATCCGGAAGCTGTTATGAATCTTGAAAAAGTTATTTTCGGTTTCTTTATTGTCCTTGCTCTTTCCCTGAATGTGGGGTTCGTATTTGGAGAGCTTGCCGAGTCGGGGCATCACAGTCTCTGGATGCTGTTTACGGCGCTGCTTGCAAGTCTGTTCACCACCGGCCTCAAGATCGGTGACAGAACCCAGATAGGCGCCATCACCTTGTCAACAAGTCTCGTCACCAATCTTCTGTTGATGATCGCAATCACCTATTGGGCGATCGGCGAAGGTGGCATGGATGTTTCACCCAGCCAGAATCGCATGGTGACGATTATCTCCCTGGCCGGCGGCGCCCTGGTTGCCAACTTCGTTTCGGTGTTGATGCTCGTAACCGATACCCTCATGTCCAGGCGCTAGGCGGCATAAGGTATATTTTGTGGCCGCCATTTCCGATCTCGACCGCGTATCCTCTATCGTACTGCGCTATATGCGCGCGCCGGTTCTGGTGCTGCTGGCCACCTATGGCATAGGCATCACCGGCATGGCGCTCATGCCCGGCCTGGAGACGGAGAGCGGCTCCGGCAAGATGAACCTGTTTCACGCCTTCTATTTTTTTACTTACACGGCCACGACAACGGGATTCGGCGAGATACCGTCACCTTTCAGCGAGGCACAAAGACTATGGGCCACCATTTGCCTGTACGTCGGGGTGATCGCATGGCTCTACGCCGTCGGTTCCATGATCAAGTTGGCTCAGCATCCGGAACTGCTGACGGCGATTGGGGAAAGGCGTTTCTCAAGGCGCGTCCGCAGCATATCCGAACCCTTCTCCATCATCTGCGGTTTTGGCGATACCGGGAGCCTGCTGGCAAGGGGACTGAGCGAGAATTTTTGCGCAGCCGTGGTGATCGACAGCGACACTGAACGCATAAAGGCTTTGAACCTGCGGGACTACAGAGTGAAGATGGCTGGGCTGTGCGCTGATTCCAGCGTGCCGCAGCACCTCCTGGCGGCAGGGGTAACCCGCAGTAATTGCCGGGCCCTGGTGGCACTTACCTCTCACGAAGACACAAACCTGAAGATCGCAGTGATGGCCCGATCGCTCAACCCTTCGGTGCGCATCATCTGCCGTTCAACCAACCAGCGCAACAGAGAGCATCTCGAGACGCTGGGCGGTGTGACGATCGTGGACTCTTACGAGATATTCTCCCGCCAGCTGCGAACCGCCATTACCATGCCCCTGCTCTACTCCTGGGAAGAGTGGCTGCTCAGCGTCCCCGGCATCGACCTTGAAGACCCCGTGTGCGCACCCAAGGGCAACTGGATACTCTGTGGCTACGGCCGCATGGGCCGTGCCCTCAACAACGCACTGAATGAACGTAAGATACCGACCACTATCGTCGACCCCGACCAGGTCCCCGGGAAACCGGAGCTGCACCAGGTAATTGGCCGCGCAGGGGTCACCACGCTGCAGAAAGCAGGTATTTCGGAAGCTGTCGGCGTGGTCGCCGGCACCGACAGTGATGAGGACAACCTGGGCATCCTGTTGACCGCCCGCCGTCTGAACCCGGAAGTGTTCCTGGTGGTGCGCCAGAATCGCCATGAGAACGAACTGGCTTTCAATGCGGCACATGCAAACCTGATCATGCAGCCCAGCCTGATCACCGCCAGAAGGATCCTCCTCATGCTGTCTGCGCCCCTGATGCTCGATCTCAGGATCTATCTGAGGGAAAAAGGCCGGCACAGGGTACGAGACGTGCTTGAGGGAACCAGGAACATATTCAACGGCGAGAAGCTCCAGCTCTGGACGGAATCCCTGGCAGAGAGATCATGCACCGTTGCCCGGTTGCGTACCCAGGGGTTGCGGCCCACGCTCGGGGATATCATGCGCTCTTCTGCGGACCGGGATCAGCGGCTGTCGGCAATACCGCTGGTGTTGAAGAGAGGGGAAGAATCGATCATGCTCCCCGGCGAGGAAGTCGAGTTGTTCACAAATGATGCCATTCTTTTTTGCGGTACAGAACGGGCCCACCGGCATATCAATGCGAATCTGAACAACCCCTATACGCTTCGCTATCTGCACCTGGGTGAGGATGAGCCCCGGGGCCTGCTGGCACAATGGCTATTCGCCCGCATATCCCTGACCGGAACTATTCGATGAATCTGCCGTTGCGCAGCATATCCGCACTCATCTTCTCGATTTCGGCCGCGCCCGACGTAACGATCTGAGGATCGGGCACGTAATCCAGGTTGGGATTTCGTCCGTCGTAATCCACCGTGCCCAGAATGAACTTCATGGCGTTGAGCCTGGCAAGATGTTTGCTGTCGGCACCAATGATCGTCCAGGGTGTCTCCCGGGTGTGGGTTTTTTTCAGCATTTCGTATTTGACCCCGGAAAAATCGTCCCATTTGGCCTGCACCTGGAGATCCACCTCGCTGAGTTTCCACTGTTTGAGGGGATTGGTCTTGCGTATCTCGAACCGCTTTGCCTGAACGTCCTTGCTCACGCTGAAGTAGAACTTGATCAAGATGATGCCCTGTCTTACGAGATCCCGTTCGAAACCTTTCACACCCAGCATGAAGTTCTCATGTTCTTCCGGGGTACAGAACTCGAACACAGGCTCCACCATTGCCCGGTTGTACCAGCTTCTGTCGAAAAGTATGATCTCGCCCCCGCTGGGAAGACGGGAGATGTACTTCTGCAGATACCACTGGGACCGCTGAACATCGGTGGGTCTTCCCAGAGCCACAACCCGATAATGCCTGGGATTCATGTAGAAGGTGATGCGTTGGATGGCCCCACCCTTTCCGGCGGCATCACGACCCTCGAAGAGGATGATCATGGGTCGGCTGATTCTCTCCAGGTGCTTCTGAAGCTTGATCAGCTCGGCTTCGTAAGGCCTGAGTTCCTGCTCGCGGCGGTAGCGCCTCAACGCCTTGCGTTTGTCTTTCCGGAGTTTGGTGTTTTCCTGCTCAAGTGTCTCGATTCGACTGAACAGTTCCCCGAGATCGACGTGCTTGCCCTTGTAGGTGAGTCGCCCTGATTTCTTGCTTTTACCCATCGTATCGTTGCTTCTCGGCCGATTACACGGGCACGCCGGCGCAGATTATCATTGATGCCACCTGCGCCAGTCACGAAGCGCCGTTTCCACTTCGTTCAATGCTCCGAACAGCCTTATATTATCAGGTACATCGAGCTCGCCATAGAGCCGCTTAACACAACGGCCATCGGTACGACCGGGGATTAAACGACGCACCCTGAGAGATCCCGTATCCCCGGTGTTTTGGCATGGGCGTGCGTTGTGTGCAAAACTGCCCCTGATTTCTGATATTGGAGGCAGCAATATGCACAGACTGGCCATCACCCTGCTATTTCTCACCCCTGTACTGGTCTCAGGCGGCCTGAAGGCGGAGACTATGGTGCGCGATTATCCGGCCCGGAATATCAGCCCACACACCTGGGTGATAGAGGGACCTTTGGGATTCCCCTCCGTGGAAAACCAGGGTTTCATGAATAACCCGGCCTTCGTGATAACCGGGGAAGGTGTGGTGGTCATAGATCCGGGTTCCAGCGTTCAGGCCGGGCGGATGGTGCTCAAACAGCTCAAAGAGATCACCGACAAGCCCATAACACACGTGCTGGACACCCATGTCCACGGCGATCACTGGCTGGGAAACCAGGCCATCTCCGAAACTTATCCCAAAGCACAGATTCTCGCTCATCCAGAAATGATCAGGCGAGCCCATGAATTCGCAGCTGACAGTTGGCTCAAGATCATGGAAGAGTCCACCGAGGGGTTTACCTCCGGCACCCTGGCCGTCATTCCGGAAACCAGCATAGATGACGGTAAAACCCTTGAAGTGGGAGGTATACACTTCCGCATTTATGCACCTGGAGCAGCCCACAGCGGCACCGATATCATGATCGAGGTGGTGGAAGACAAGCTTTTGTTCCTCGGTGACAACGTCACCTACAAGCGGCTGCCTCGCCTTAACGATGCCACCTTCAAGGGCAGCATCAACGCCTGTGACGTAGCCTTGAGCACGGATGCCGGAATATTCGTACCGGGACACGGTCCCGTCGGCGGCAGAGAGATCGTGGAGGCCTATAAGACCTATCTGGCAACCCTTTACGAACTCGCCTCGAAATACTATGAAGAGGACCTGGCGGATTTTGAGATGAAGCCGAAAATCGTGGAAGCGCTGAATACCTATGCAGAATGGGTGAATTTTGAAGACGAAGTGGGCAGACACATCAGCCTGGCGATATTGGAATACGAGGGTTCATTCTAACCACCCGGGCCGGCGGCGGGCATGCTACCGGAAACCGGCGAGTATATGCAGCAGAATTGGTCGAATAAATTCGACCCTACCAATAGATTACCCTTGTAGGGCCGAATTCATTCGGCCAACAGCCTGATTCGTGAACTCCAACATTTGCACGTACAGTCGAATTCGGTCGAATGAATTCGACCCTACAGGGGAGGAACCCCTTCATTTTTCCCTGAACTTCTTGTGGCAGCCTCCGCAGGTCTTTCCGGTATTCTTGAACTGAGCCAGCGTCGCCGTGCGATCACCCTTTGCCACAACTCCGGCAAGCTTTTCTGATTCCTTCTGGAATGCCTTGAACTTTTCTTCGAACCCAGTCCAGTTTTCCCAGATCTCCGGCTTTGCCTCTGAATCCTCGTCGAGGGACCCTTTGGGAAAACCGGTCAGCAGATCCAGGCGCGCCACGGTTGCCAGGGCTTCCGCATTCTTCCGGAAAAGCGCCTGATCATACGGCATCTCACCCTTGGCCATGCGGCCCATGGGCCCCATATACCACTTGTAAATGATCATGTTGGCACTGCGAAAATCCAGTGCCGCCTGAAGGCCTTTATTCTCAGTCGCCGAGACGGCCGAACCGATACTCAGCAGCAGAGCGGCCAGGCACACACTAACCGACAAACGCTTTACCATCCTTAATCCTCCTGGGGTTTATTGTTTGGTTTTGCTCGTGCCGAAAAATGGCAGGATGCTATTTCAAACACAATGTTGCCTTCTTGTCCGCGCATTGCAAGGATAGGGTATCGGGCCGGCTGTTGGCCGGGCAATTCCCTTTTATCTCATGGCCGTTATAGCAAAATGCGCAACTGGCAATTCTGGATAGATCGTGGAGGCACTTTCACGGACGTTGTGGCAAGACGTCCGGATGGGACCACCGCGACCAGAAAACTGCTGTCGGATAACCCACATCACTATGACGACTCTGCCATACAGGGTATTCGCGATCTGATGGGTCTGGCGGCGGGCGACGTCATTTCCGGAGACCGGATAGCGTCGATCAAAATGGGTACCACCGTGGCCACCAATGCGCTGCTTGAAAGAACGGGTGACCGTACGCTGCTTCTGGTGACCCGTGGATTCCGGGACGCCCTGCGTATCGGTTATCAACATCGCCCGAGATTATTTGATCGAAACATCCGGTTACCGGGGATGCTTTACGAGCGGGTTTCCGAGGTTGACGAGCGCATCATGGCGAACGGCAGCATCATGATACCCCTCGACGAGGACTGCGCCCGCGCCCACCTCCGGTCAGCTTACCTGGCAGGCATTCGCGCCGTGGCCATCCTCTTCATGCATGGTTATCGCTATCCGGCTCACGAGGCGCGGGTGGCGGAGATTGCCGATGAGATAGGGTTCGAGCAGATATCCCCCTCCCATAAAATAAGCCCCTTGATCAAACTGGTGAGCCGGGGCGATACCAGTGTGGTGGATGCCTATCTCTCGCCCATGCTCCGGCGCTATGTTGAGCAGGTCTCCTCCCAGACGGGAGGCACCCGCTTGATGTTCATGCAATCCCACGGTGGATTGACCTCGGCAGACTCTTTTCAGGGCAAGGACGCCATTCTCTCGGGACCGGCGGGAGGAGTGGTCGGCATGGCGCGCACCTCGCAGATGGCGGGGTTCGACAAAGTGATAGGGTTCGACATGGGGGGAACATCCACCGATGTCTCCCACTTCGACGGAGAGTTGGAGAGAACTTTCGATACAGAGGTGGCCGGCACACGCATCCGGGTACCCATGATGAGCATCCACACGGTGGCCGCGGGCGGCGGCTCCATCCTGAAATTTGATGGCGAACGTTTTCAGGTGGGCCCCGAATCGGCCGGCGCCAATCCGGGGCCTGCCTGCTACCGGCGCGGGGGCCCGCTGGCCGTCACCGACTGCAATGTCATGCTGGGCAAAATCCAGCCGGATCATTTTCCCAAGGTGTTCGGACCCTCTGGCAACGCGCCCCTGGATCGGGCGGTGGTGACGGACGGGTTCCAGAAGCTCGCCGCATCGGCGGGCATGACACCGGAGCAGGCCGCTGAAGGTTTCCTGAAGATCGCCGTGGACAACATGGCGAATGCCATCAAGAAGATATCCGTTCAACGGGGTTACGATGTCACCCGTTACACCCTCTGCTGTTTCGGTGGTGCCGCCGGCCAGCATGCGTGCCTGGTCGCCGACGCGCTGGGGATGAAGCGAATCTTTATCCACCCATACGCAGGCGTGCTGTCCGCCTATGGAATGGGATTGGCTGATCTGCGGGCAATCCGTGAAAAGTCAATCGAAGTGCCATTATCGGATGATCTGGTGCGCAAGCTGGCTACATCCTTCGCTGAACTGAGCACCGAGACCCGGGACGAACTCAAAGATCAGGGTGTGGCAAGTGAAGCCATAAGCGTGTCGCACCGGGCGATGATTCGGTACAGCGGAACGGACACACCTCTCAGCATTCCCGCCGCGAATGCGGGCACCATGGCGGAGGCCTTCGAGCGACGCCACAGGCAGCAGTTCGGTTTCGTCATGGGCGGCCGGTCCCTGGTGATCGAGGCCATATCCGCCGAGGCGGCTGGTGGAGGTGAACGGCCGGAAGATCCTGTGTTCGAGATTCAACCAGGGGAACCGCAACCCGAGCCCCTGAGCATGACATTCATGTACAGCCAGGGTACACAACATCGCACGCCGGTTTTCGACCTGATGACGATGCCGCCAGGCAGCCGCGTCAATGGCCCTGTGATTCTGATCGAACCCAATTCAACCACCGTGGTGGAACCGGGCTGGGCTGCCAGAATAACCGCCCGAAGGCACCTGGTGCTTGAGCGGGTCGAACCCAGACCCCGGCACTATGCCATTGGCACGCAGGCGGATCCCGTCACGCTGGAGATCTTCAATAATCTCTATATGTCCATCGCCGAACAGATGGGGGGTGTACTGGCCAACACCGCCTACTCCGTCAACATCAAGGAGCGTCTCGATTTCTCCTGCGCTGTATTCGATCGCGAGGGCAGCCTGGTGGCCAACGCGCCCCATATGCCGGTACACCTGGGCTCCATGAGCGACAGCATTCGTTCGGTTATCAGAAAATGGGGGGGACAAATCAAAGATGGCGACGTATATGTGCTCAACGCGCCTTACGACGGCGGGACTCACCTGCCCGATGTAACCCTGGTAACGCCGTTGGTTTCGGATCAGGGAAAAGTGCTGTTTCACGTGGCATCCCGGGGACACCATGCGGATATCGGCGGAATCACGCCGGGTTCCATGCCGCCGAAAAGCCGCGAAGTCGGCGAGGAAGGGGTTCTGTTCGACAACCTGAAGCTGGTTGACCGGGGAACCCTGCTGGAGCAGGAGATACGAAAGGCGCTGCTTTCAGGCCCCTGGCCCGCGCGCAATCCCGACCAGAACATGGCCGACCTGAGGGCCCAGATTGCAGCCAACGCCAAGGGTGTGAAAGAACTGAGGCGCATGATTGAGCAGTTCGGACTGGACGTGGTGCAGGCCTACATGCGGCATGTTCAGGACAATGCCGAAGAGGCGGTCCGCCGGGTCATCGAAAAACTGAGGTCTGGCCGGTTCGAGTACCCCATGGATAACGGCGCGGTTATCAGGGTGCAAATCGAAGTGGATCCCGGGAAGCGGGAAGCCGTCATAGATTTTTCCGGCACCTCGTCCCAGCTGACAAACAACTTCAATGCCCCGGCCTCGATCTGTCGCGCCGCCGTTCTCTATTGCTTCCGTACCCTGGTTGACGAAGAAATCCCCATGAACGAGGGTTGCCTCAAACCCCTGAGACTGGTGATTCCCGAAGGCTCAATGCTCAGCCCCCGTTATCCCGCGGCGGTGGTGGCAGGCAATGTTGAAACCTCCCAGGCAGTGGTGGACACCCTGTTTGGTGCGCTGCAGATCATGGGTGCCGCTCAGGGTACGATGAACAACTTCACGTTTGGCGACGATGACGCTCAGTATTACGAAACCATCTGCGGGGGTGCGGGAGCCGGTCCTGATTTCGACGGCACCGACGCGGTCCACACCCATATGACCAATTCCAGACTGACAGACCCGGAGGTCCTGGAATGGCGATATCCGGTGCTGCTGGAACATTTTGGAATACGTCGCGGCAGCGGCGGCGAGGGTCGTCATCGGGGCGGAAACGGTGTGGTACGCCGTCTGCGCTTCCTGAAGTCCATGACCGCGGCCATACTCTCGGGTCACAGGAAAATACCCCCGTACGGCATGCAGGGAGGAGAACCGGGGCGGCCCGGCCGCAATGCCGTAATCAGGTCGAATGGAGCGGTGGAAGAACTGGCCGGATGCGCCCAGGTCAAGATGAAGACAGGGGACCTGTTCGTTATTGAAACCCCGGGTGGTGGAGGCTATGGCCCGCCCCGGGAGTCGTCTGAGTAATGGCCGTCCGGAAATCCCAGGTATCCGGTCTCCCAAAGGGGGGTGTTATAAGGGCCCCTTTCCCCCTGGGAGAGGGGTGGGGTGCGGGATTAATGTAGGGTCGAATTCATTCGACCGATGCTTGAATTGAATCAGCCGGCTGTTGGCCGAATGAATTCGGCCCTACAACGGTAATCTACCCACTCGATCACTCAACCTCCAGTTCTTTGATCCGCATCTCTTCACCGCCGTTTACCTGCAACTGATAGCTTCCGCACTCGGGGCACGCATCGAAGCGCTGCCTGGCCGGTACCGTCTTCGCGCACTGCATGCACCAGGCACTGCCCGGCTTGTCGATGATCTCCAGGGTCGCACCCTCTGCGAGGGTTCCACGCATGACTGCATCGAAACCGAAGCGCATTGCCTCTGTCTCGACACCCGAAAGCTCGCCAATCTCCAGCCAGACAGTCTTTACTCTCCGGTAACCCTGGGTGCGGGCGTTCTCCTCCAACACCTGGAGTACACCTTCACACAGCGACATCTCATGCATGTAACACCCGCACTGTATCGAAACTCCGTTTACCGACTCGGCCTGCATTCTAACGCAGTATATAAATGGATCAACCACGTCCTACGGTGCAGCACCTATGGGTCACTCCAGCCAGTCGCGTGCCTTGAGAAAATGGTCGTATAAACGCGCTTCTTCCGAGCCCGCTTCCGGCTCCCAGTTGTAACGCCATTTCACCAGGGGTGGCAGAGACATGAGGATGGATTCCGTGCGTCCTCCGGATTGCAGTCCGAACAGGGTGCCGCGATCGTATACGAGATTAAACTCCACGTAACGCCCGCGCCGATAGGCCTGGAAATCACGCTGCCGATCAGCATACGTCATATCCTTGCGGCGTTCGACGATAGGTCGATAGCCTTGAATAAAGTGTTCCCCAACGCTTTTCATGAAAGCGAAGCTGGTTTCGAACCCCCACTCGTTCAGATCATCGAAGAACAGCCCGCCGATGCCTCTGGGTTCCTGTCGATGCCTCAGGTAGAAGTACTCGTCACACCAGCGTTTGAACTTCGGATAGACTGCTTCACCGAACGGTGCGCATGCTGCCCTGGCTGTCTCGTGCCAATGGCGGCAGTCTTCCTCAAATCCGTAATAGGGTGTCAGATCGAACCCTCCGCCAAACCACCAGACAGGAGATTCATTGTCCTTCTCGGCTATGAAGAAACGCACATTGGCATGGGTGGTCGGAACGTAGGGGTTGTGCGGGTGTATAACCAGGGAGAGCCCCATGGCTTCGAAGCCCCGGCCTGCGATCTCCGGCCGATGGGCTGTGGCCGACGGCGGCAGATTCACGCCGGTGACATGGGACAGGTTCACCCCGCCCTTCTCTATCAACCCACCCTCGGTTAAAACACGGCTGCGGCCACCACCGCCCAGACCGGTCTTCCCGTCCTTGCTCCAGGCATCCTCGATAAAACGTCCACCGCCGTCCAGTTCCTCCAGTGTCGAGCAGATACGGTCCTGGAGTTCCAGGAGATACGCTTTGACTGCTGTCTTGTCAGGTTCACTCATCTTTGGTCTCTATTCGAACGGAATCACATACCGTTTCGAAATTTTTCTGTTTCGGTAGCGCCGCTGGCGCGTACCCGGCTCAGCGCCACTGCATACTCCCGCAGTACACCCAGAGCCCAGTCGATGCGTTCCCTGATATAAAGATCAGCCTCCGGATCCTTGGTTGCCCCGTCAGGATTTAGCATGTCCTCCGCATGCCTGACAATGACCTGTTCGGGGATATAGCAGATCCGATTATTTTTATAGCTGCTCATGCGCAGTTCCGCCACGGGATAGGCACCCCCGGCTCCCGCCGAGACGGTTACTATCAACGCCGGTTTGTGGCCTACCTCTTTGCTGCTGCAAAAGAGGAAAAAGTTCTTCAGCCCCGCCGGCACCTGCCCATGCCACTCCGGGGAAACCACCACCAGGGCATCGCTGGATTGCAGCAAGGCCCTTAAAGGATTGAGATGCCGCTGCCATTCGGGATCGCCCTCCCAGACTCCCTGATCCCAAAGCGGCAACGGATTGTTTGCGAGTGCAAAGATCTCCGCCTCGTCGCCCGGTGTCTTGTCCTGAATCAGATCCCTAATATGGGAGGCGACTTTATGACTCTGGGAGGGATCGCGGTGGCTGCCGCTTATGATGACTGTTTTCATTTTCTTACTCCAACTACTCAGGAATTGCAGAATATCAGTTTGCTTGCTTATACAGGGGGCTATCCGGACTGGTGAGTTGCTCTACAACGGTGAAATGATTCAGGCCATTCAATACCAGCGTATCCACCTCGATACCCTGGCTCCGGCGTTTGGCGGCAAATGACATCATTTGTTGGTGAAACGCGGAACGCTCTTCGCCGCCCACCACCAGCAGCATGGGTGCTGATTCAACAGGCTGCCTGAACAAAGGACTGTTCAACCGCGCTTCCGTTTCTCCGAGCCCCAGCTTTTCGTTTATGGTCGTATATCTGAGGGGATCCAGGTCATACAGGCCGCTGATACAAATGGCGCCCGTGATGAAATCATCGGGCATACCGGGCGAGAACCTGGCCCAATCAGTCGCAAGCAGCATGGCCGCCAGTTGCCCGCCCGCCGAGTGACCGGAAAGCTGAAGGGACTGCCACCGTCTTCCGAGCTGCCCATGATTTTCCCACAGGAAACCGACAGCCATACGCACGGAATCAAGTATTTCTTCAAGATCGGCATCCGGGCACAGGGGGTAGCTGCAGATGGCCACATCCATCCCATCCTGAACGAGCCCGCCGGCCAGAAAACTGAAGTAAGACTTGTCCAGCGCCTGCCAGTAGCCGCCGTGCAGAAAAAGATGGAGACGCCTGCCCTGCCCCTCGAATAGATCCAGTTTCTGCCTTACACCGGCACCATAGGGGATATCCAATCGACAAGAGATCTGACTTCTGGTCGATTCGCTGAGTGCAGCCCACTTCTCAAGAATGGCCGGATGCTCCGGGACCGCCGCTCTGGCGTTGTATTGATACTCCAGTGCCTGATCAATCATTACCGGCAATCCAGTTTTCCGGAATGCCGGGCATCATTGGTAAAGAAGTACCGAACCTTGTCACGCCTCTCCACGCGCCGGGTAATCATTATTGATGATGAAATCCATGGCAGCCAGCATCTCCTTGAAATGAGGCCTGGCAAACGGCATTGACTGAACCGCGGCCCAGTAGAGGGTATTGTCAGGACGCACCAGAAACACCCCCGGCTCACTAAACAAGGCAGGTTCTTCGACACCGATAGAGGTCTTGCCACGACTGGAGGATACGTAGAGCCCCCATTGTCTTGCTGCCTCTATCTCCACCCCGTATCCCAAATTCAGATGCTTGAGTTTCCAGTCTTTCCGGGTCTGCTCTGCACGATCTTCCGTGTCGCTGCTGAGGACCATGACCTCTACACCTTTTTTCGTAAAATCCTCAACCAGACGGTCCAGCTCCGGGACGTAGGTCCGGCACACCGGGCAATGATAGCCGCGATAGAAAACTATCATGGTGAAATGCTCCGGAGAGGCGTCCCGTAGGTCCCATTTAGCACCTGCCAGTGTCTGCACGGCCAGTGCCGGCACGGGTTGCCGCGGCATTAGTTTGTTCATCGCATAATCTCCTTTGGTAACCAGTCATTGTCAGCGGGAACCATCCATGCCACTGCGCTCATTAAAGGTATCTGATGGGCGACCTCAATAGAACATTTTTCCACCCGCGGGTTCAACCACCGGGTTTGTAAGATATCGTGCGCAATCATGTAACCGGTTGAACTTACTGGCGGATTGCGAATTATCAATGCGACGATTTCTGGATGATGGTTAAATCGCTCCAAGTTCAGTGGGAACCGGTTGAATGCAGTATCGAAGTAAGACCGGTTCCGGCTGATCCCAAATCTCCTCATCCTCCTTTGGTGGTGATTACATTCAAGGCCCGGCACCCTCTGTCAGGCCTTTTTTTTGCGTACCTGGTTTGCTCACCGATAGAATGTGGCCTCGACCATAATCCGCAGAAAATTCCATGACAACCGACCAGCCGCGGGACCTGATTTACGCAGAACCCAGAGAATCTGTATCCAGTTTCGTTTTTGACGAAGATGTGGCCCGTGTCTTTCCAGACATGATCCGCCGCTCGGTGCCGGGATACGCCACCGTTCTCAATATGCTCCCGGTGCTGGCTTCACGCTACGTTCAACCCGGAACCCATTGCTATGATCTCGGCTGCTCTCTCGGTGCGGCATCGGTGGCCATGCAAAAAGGTATAAGAACACCGGATTGCCGGATCCTGGCCATCGACAATTCCCTGGAGATGCTCGCAGAGGCTGCAAAACACCTCAATGAGGAGGTTCAGGATACACCTATTCAGTTGATTTGCGCCGACTTGGTCGATGTCGGGATTCAGAATACCTCCATGGTAGTCCTGAACTTCACACTCCAGTTTGTGCCTCCCAAGCAACGCTTGGGTGTACTGCAGCGCATTCGGGATGGTCTCGTGCCAGGGGGAATCCTGGTGCTCTCTGAGAAAATCTCTTTTTCGGATTCCGTGCAGGAATCGATGCAGATAGAAATGCATCACGCATTCAAACGTGCAAACGGCTATGGCGAGCTGGAAATCAGCCAGAAGCGGTCGGCGCTGGAGCAGGTGCTGATTCCCGAAACCCTGGAACAGCATCTGCAGCGATTGGACCGGGCCGGATTCAGCCATGCCGATTTGTGGTTTCAGTGCTTCAATTTTGTCTCGCTGGTTGCCAGGAAATGATCGATCTTCAGCAGCTCAGTCTTCATATGCGCGAAACAGCCCTGGCACCCTGGTTTGCATCCCTGCAGGACCAGCTGGAACTGTTCTTCAAAAATCGGCTGCACGGTGAATTTCACGAATGGATGGATACGATAGCGCAGCTGCCTGAAATACCTGCGCAGCTGGTCGATCTGAACAACGCGAGAGTGGGCGTCCGTTCAGGCACACCCCGGGATTCGAAAACCCTGACCAGCGTGGACAACCTGTTGCGCACGCTTCATCCCTGGCGAAAGGGGCCTTACAGCATCCACGGAATCGAGATAGATACGGAATGGCGGTCTGACTGGAAATGGGATCGTCTGACCCCGCACATTACCCCTTTGAATGGGCGTGTGGTCCTGGACGTGGGCTGCGGTAACGGTTACCACTGCTGGCGTATGGCCGGTGAGGGTGTGAAGCTGGTTATCGGCATCGATCCCACGCAACGCTACCTCGCCCAGTTTCTCGCCATACGCCATTTTTTGGGCAAGGAATGGCCGGTATACCTGCTCCCCTTCGCCAGCGAGGAACTGCCCCGGGACCTCCGGGCTTTCGATACGGTATTTTCCATGGGTATCCTTTATCATCGCCGTTCGCCTATCGATCACCTGCTGGAACTCAAGGGTTTTCTGCGCAGCGGGGGAGAACTGATTCTCGAAACCCTGGTGGTGGAGGGTCCGGAAGGCTCGGTACTGGTTCCGGAGGGGCGCTACGCCAAGATGCGTAATATCTGGTTTATTCCCTCCCCGGCCACACTGGCCACCTGGCTGAAACGATGCGGGTTCAGGAATGTCAAACTCGTGGATGTAAACATTACGAGCCTGGAGGAGCAGAGATCCACGGACTGGATGCAGTTTAAATCACTGTCGGACTTTCTTGACCCCCGTGATCCCTCACGTACGCTGGAGGGCTATCCCGCACCCCGCAGGGCCATATTGACGGCAGTCAAACCATGAGTTGCCCAATACAGCCAGACAACTGACCTGCTGGTTCAACCTATCCGGTACAAATGAGGTTTTGTCGACATGACAATTTCAAAACATTATCTCCTTCTCCTTGCTTTCTTTACGGGAGGCGCCAACGCGCTGGAGGTCAATATCACTCCCGACCTTGGTCAACTGGAGGTCAAACACGGAGACGGGATGGTCACGATTATCCGTAACCAGGATACCCAGGCCATGATTGATCCGGGCTATGCCCGAACCTCCCGACCTTGTCCACCATTCTGTGCCCAGCCCATGCAGGCGGCGAAAGGCGTGGAAACGTTGGGAGAGGTCGAACTGCTGGAATTCATGAGGACCCGGCTCGCGGACGGGACAGGCGTGCTTATCGATGCCCGAACCCCAAGATGGTATCAGGCGGGGACCATTCCCGGTTCAGTCAATATCCCCTACACGCACCTCAACCCTGCCCAGGGTGCCGACGACATCACGCTTGAGGATGCGCTGCTCCCTTTGGGCGTCAAACTCGGGGACGATGAAAATTGGGATTTCTCCCGGGCCAGGCACCTGGTTCTCTGGTGCAACGGCCCCTGGTGCGGGCAGTCACCTACCGCGATCAGGGGGCTTCTGAGTATTGGTTATCCCGCGGAAAAGTTGCTGTACTACCGGGGGGGCATGCAGCTCTGGCAGATCTTCGGCCTGCCCCTGGTCAAGCCCAACGGTGAGTTGCTCAACAAGATGGAATAGCCCGGATAGTCCATAACTTGCGTACCACACTGCCATATCAACAAACCCCGCAGTGATTCCAGGTATTGAATTCCTCGCCTCTGTCCCTATATCAGTTTAGAGGGAACTTATATATTCCATCGGGTATTAGAGGAGAAACTGAAAATGTTTAGTGGTTTGAGAAATCTGGAAGGAAACCTTTTCGACGAATTCAGGCGCATGCAGCAGGAATTGGATGAGGTGGGTGCCTCCGGGCGATGGCCGACCGGCATACGCACAACGGCTAAAGGCAGCTTTCCCCCAATCAATGTTGGATCTACGCAGGAAAGCGTGGACATATATGTCTACGCGTCGGGGGTCGATACCGAGAGCTTGGATATCTCGATTCAGCACAACCTTCTGACCATTGTCGGAGAACGGAATCTGATCACCGAAGAAGGTGCCGACTATTACAGAAGAGAACGCTTCGACGGCGGTTTCAGACGCGTGGTCACGCTGCCTGATGATGTGGACCCGGAAAAGGTTGAAGCCCAGTACAGAGACGGCGTGCTACATGTGGTCGTGCCCCGCAAAGAGGCAACCCGGCCCCGTCAGATTCCAGTCAGCTGATCGATACGAGGATTAAGGAAATGACGGACACTAAAGACGTGACAAAGCAGCAAAACCAGGAAACCCGCAAAGCCGGAAAGTTGATGAGACCCCCGGTGGATATATTCGAGGACGACACGGGAATCACACTTTTGGCGGACATGCCGGGCGTTTCGAAAGACAGGCTGGACATCCAGGTGGACAAGGACACCCTCTCAATCGCTGGGGAAGTCGATATATCGATGCCCGAAGGCATGGAAGCCCTCTATGCAGATATCCGTTCCACCCGCTATGAACGGGGTTTTGCCCTGAGCGGCGAGATGGACACCGAAAAAATCGTGGCCGTTCTCAGGGATGGTGTATTGAGCCTGCGGATACCGAAGCGGGCCGAACTGCAGCCACGGAAAATCAAGGTGCAAGTCAGTTAATCGACGCGATATCCCAACAGCACTGCTGCCAGATAGATCCCGGTGGCGGAGATCAGCACGAGATCGAAACCAATGTGCACTGACAGCAGTGTCGCCAGGATGGCACTGATCAGGGAAGCGCATCCGTTGATTCCCCAAGCCCAGGGCACCAGTCCCGGCGCCCGTACCGAGACCCGGGACAAACCCAGGGGAAAGGGCATCCCCATGCAAAAGGCCAGCGGTGCGATCAGGGTCAGGGTTATCGCAGCCTTCGGGACAAACCCCATATCTCCCAGCCCGGCAAGAATCAGGGGCAAAAGCCAGAGATATGCCAGCACGATCGCAATAAGGGCTGCCACGACCGGGTAGAGAGCAGCAGGCTTTCCACCATTTACCAGACGGCTGGCAAACCGGCTGCCGATTCCGGAAAAAACCAGGAAACCACAAAGTACGATGGCGACCGCATGGATCGGCTGCCCCAGGAAAGGCATAAACTTCTGTATGAACGCCATTTCAATAAACATGAAGGCTACGCCTATCCCGAAAAAATAAAACAGGATGCGCCAGGACCCAGGCGCATCATCATCGGAGCGGCGCTGCCTGATAAACCCCAGCGGAATAAGTATCAGGACACCGCTGATAACGAGGGCCTGGAGCAGCGTGAGAACCAATACCGGATAACCGAGTTCCAGTAGCGAAAACCCGCCCTGCCTGTATAGAGAGAGGATTTCCGGCAGCGACGACCATTTGAAAAAATTGAAAAAGTAGGGCCGGTCGTCCCTGGCGGGGCGGATATCGAATTTGTACCCGTCCATGAATGATCTGGACTCACTCCCCAACAGGGCCAGCGTCCCCTCATAAAAGTATGGGCGGGGCAGAAGATTATAGACATTGGCCTGCCCGGGCCGGATGCCTGGATAGTAGGCCAGGTCGAAGGAGCGCGCGTTGCTGAAATCAATGAGGCGCTGAATCTGCTGATCCGTGATGGGTTTCCTGCCAACCACCAGTGTGCTGGTATTCCAGCCGCGAATAAGAACCAGATGATGGCCGGGTTCCTCAATTCCGGCAATGCGCAGCGCCTCCACAGCAGTGGCAAACAGTTTGAGCCCGTCCCGCGGCGGCAGCTTCAGCCAACGCGTCACAGCCAGCAACCCGTCAGGCTCCAGGTGTGCCAGATATTCCGATATGGCCTCAAGTGTGTAGAGATAGTCCTCGCTGAGCCCGTGAACACCCCCGGAAGCGGCACTGGCACTATCCACGAGGGATACCTGGATCAGATCGTAGCGCTGATCGCCGGCGGCGATGTGACTGCGCACCTCCCCCTGATGAATATGGGTGGTATCTTTCAGCAGGTCCCAGCCCAAGAAATCGGCATGCCGCCCCACAACCAGTTCGATAAGCTGCGGGTTAAGCTCCACCGCATCGATCCGGACGGCATTGTGCAGGCTTGCCTGGAGTATGCCGCTGCCGCCGCCCAGTCCTGCAACCAGTACCCGCGCGGGATTCAGGAGATGATAGGGCAACGCCGACGTCTGATAATCCAGATACCTCAAGGCATCCTTCTCGCCTTCGAAGCGGGTAACGGCCGCGGGCCCTTCACCGTCAACATAAATACCCAACTGGTTCGGCGGTTCCTGGACATTGTTCAGACTCAGACCTGGGGCAATCCGCAAGGGTACAACCGAATTCTCCGTCAGGGTGATCACGCCAAAAGCTCCGGAAGTCTCTTCCAACACCCGGGTCCCCTTCACCTGCAGGGCCTGGCTCAGGGCCTTATATGATGACGGTCTCAGTTCAAGCCAGTGTCCCGGCAGCATGAGCAATACGACAGCGAGGCTCAGAAACGGCACGGCACGGCTCCATCTGTAACGAAACTGCCGGTCAACCACCGCGATGGCAGCCGCGAGCAGTCCCAGGGCCGCCACCCATTGCAAGGTCGCCATCGGCGACATGTAGGAGAGCAGTAGGATAATACCCAGTGCGCCGAGTCCTGCCCCGACAAGGTCGTAAGCATAGATAAGGGGAATCTGACCGCCAAACCTGGCGAAAGTGAGACAGATGCAGTTGGCCGCGAAGAAAAAAGGTATGGCCAGCAGCAGGTAGCTCAACATCAGAAAAAGCCACTGGGCAGGGTCCCAGAACATCTCGAGGGTATTGAAGGGAAGCCGCTGCACCAGGAGAAAACAGACAATTGAACTGAGACCGAACAAAGAGGCATTGATCGCGAAATAACGCCGGAAGCCCGATACCCAGCGGCTGCGCACGAATGTCAGATAAGTACCGCTGGCCCCGTAACCGAGCAGGGCGAGGCTTATTATCATGTAGGCAAAATGGTGCCACTGGATAATTGAGAACAGCCTGATCAGCAGCACTTCATAGGCCAGTGCCGCCAGGGATACCAGCAGAATCGGAAACAGTGGTGGTCGGGTATCTATCGTCTGAACCCCGAGTGGTGAATTGTCCCCAGGTTACCGGGTGTTGATCTTCTCGTCCGCTTCCAGCAGCCGTACATCCCCTGCCGGGTTCCTTCGAGACGGTCGATCGACTGGTATAGCCTCCAAGCCCGTTACCAGGCGTGGAACCAGCATGTCCTCGAATGCCTCTGTCCTGTCAAACCCGGGGTCCAGCCAGCGGTCTACCATATTCTTATCCCCGATATCGATCATCATGGGAAAGGCCTTTTGATGTATGCCCACAAACCTGGGATGTGGTGGAAGCGTGATAATGGAGGCCGAGTGGGTGATCTCCCCAGTCTTCTCATCGAGCCAGGACCGGTAGAGTCCTCCAAACGCGATGGCTTCGTCGATCCCGTTCAACTGATGGTAGGTTTTGGTACCTTCCAGTCCCTCGACGAATCCCGATGCGGGAATTATGCAGCGGCTTTCAATAAATGACCGATATCCGACAGAGCCCTTTTTGTGAAGCTTGTCGTAGCGCGTATTGAATGTTGCGTATCGGTAGTTGGGTTTCCATCCCGTTTCGGTCAATTCGAGCAGCAGCCACCAGATCGCATCGTCCACCCGGCGGCCTTCCGCCCCTTCCCATATCATGGAAATTCTGCTTGCAGGCGCCACGTCGTTGCTGAAACGAATCGGCCACCTGGCCGTATCTATGCCTAATCGCTCGCACAGGGCTTGTACGGCCTGGTCATCGACGATATTGAAACGTCCGCACATGGGTAAAGATCATATTCCAACCAGCTTTTCTTTTCTAACCCTTCAGCCGTGGCGATACTTGCCTGCCTTCGGGAAATAGTACACACTCGCCCCATGAATCAGACTGCTCATATCCATAAAACCGTGCGACTGCATCGCGTAATGCGCTGGAGGCAGTTTCGCTGCGCGCCTGGATGAGTGATTCGAAACGATAGCGTCAGAATCCTGACCAGAAGGGCCGCAGAGAGATACCGCGGCCCTTTTTTTGTGGCCAATAATTTTAGAGGAATACTTTTGTGTCAATCCAGGCGGCTTTCATCGGTGTGGTGGTCATATGGTCCACCACGCCCCTGGCCATTCAGTGGAGCAGCGGGGGGGGTGGATATCTATTCGGCGTAGCCTCTCGCATGGTGTTGGGCCTGTTCGTATGCCTGATTCTGATCGCCCTGTTCAGCCGCCGCATGCGCTGGCACCGTGACGCGCTTCTGACCTACCTGGCAGGCGGACTGGGCATCTGGGGTGCCATGACCAGTGTCTACTGGGGGGCTCAGTATATTCCGTCCGGCCTGGTTTCCGTAATGTTCGGGCTGACGCCCATAGTAACCGCACTGCTGGCAGCAATGTTGCTCGGAGAACGTGCACTCACACCTTTTCGTATTATTGGCATGGGGCTGGGTGTCGTCGGTTTGGGCATCATCTTCGGACAGAGTGCCGAACTTGGCGTCTACGCCGGTTGGGGCATGCTTGCGATACTGCTGTCTGTGCACATTCACGCGCTCAGTGCCGTGTGGATCAAGCGCATCGGCGCCAAAATGCATGCACTGGAAACCACAACGGGAGCGCTGCTGTTTGCGGTGCCCCTGTTTACCTTAACCTGGTTCGTGGGTGACGGACATGCACCGACCACACTGCCTGCGATTACTATCTGGTCAATCGTCTATCTGGGAATCATGGGATCCGTGGTCGGTTTCGTACTCTACTACCACGTACTCCGACATGTGCAGGCCAGTCGTGTGGCCCTGATCACCCTGATGACACCGGTCATCGCCCTGTTTCTCGGGCAAATGCTCAATGACGAAATCATCGGGCCCAGGGAATGGACTGGCACTCTCATCATCCTGCTCGGCTTGGCCATCTTTGAATGGGGTGAAGGTTGGCTGCGATCTTTCTACGCACGAGCGAAAGGTAACCGGATCTGAAACCACCCGTTCGGCTATGTCTTAGTCAATCTTACTTTGGCAGAAAGCTACGGCATTCACATAGCCATTCCGTCAATCGCATGTAGGGCGAATCCTGTTTGAACCAACCCACCCTTTTACAGTAGGCAATATGAACATCTGAAGAGGCACCCAAAGGGTGTTTTGCGCGAAACTCTTCCTCTGTGATGATGTGGTGTTTAAAAAGATCCGGTAAAACATGAACGGAAAATAATGGTGCTGCTTCAGGATCAAAGGGGTACATCGCTTTATACATATGAGCTTCCCTTCCAGCTTGCCCAACACAACATAGCAGGACATTCTTCCTACACTATGGGGCAATAACCCAATGCCTGTATTGATGTTCCTCTCAGTTCTGATGCTTTCGGACTAAGGCGGATCGGGAAGCGCGTTACTGAATAACAACTTTTATTACCAATCAATAACACTCGCGGCCACCTTCCTAAGCCAACGGGACAGTCAAACCAAAGTAGGGTTCGCTGCACCCAAAGAGACCCCGGTAACCCGGGACGAGGTGTACCAACGGATCAAGGACGAAGAAGCGGCATAAAATAGCAACGTAGTAACGACAAACCCGGCCTCCATGCCTGTTTTTAGTGTCAGAAAGATTTACAAATAATCCAATTATTCCTATCACTTTCTTCTAACCGATTGATAAAAAAGCAGCGGCATGGTTATTGCCTAAACACTATTGTTGGTGGAGTCGAAGTGTCACGCTCACTGATACTATCAAAAATACGGCCAAACCAACCCCCCCCGCTACGGTTCGCCCTGGCGGGGGTTTTCAATTGGTTAGGGGTATAAGATTAAAGGATTCCGGTCAACCAAAGAGGACGGCTGACCGGCGAAACCACTCAGGAGAGTATGGAACTGGGCGGTATGGGAAATACCACGATAAATATTCCATTCTTCGTCACTGTTGTTGAAGGGAGACCTTTAACACGGGGATACGTTTTCCAGAAGCAGCATCCAAATCGGCGTCATGGTCCATTATTGCTGAACGAAGGTTACTGGTCGCATTGTGGAAATCGGCTACTTGCCTGAGAGCTTCTGATAACGCTGCTACTATGTCTTCGTTTCGCTCCAGATTAGTTGGAGATCTAGATTTATCCCTGCTTCTGATTAATCTTTGATAAAAGCTACTGGTTATTTCTTGGGATAATCCAAGACTTGCACAGAAAGTATCGTTTGGATCAATAGGTGAGATAGATTCGCAGGACTTAATTTGCTGAACCTTTTTCTCAATCCAATCTGTGGTTGTTCTGAGGATTTGAGCCAGCCAGGTGAAGCCATCATCAGTTTCATCTATCACAGAAAACATGCCTAAGGTACGAGCTGTAGTATCAGTAACTATCTCCCTTACCGCCATAAGTTCTGAATATGTAATTTCACTAGACACCATGTACGCCCCCCCGACGAGCCACTGATACAAAGGTACAGCGGCCTAATCAATTAATTCTTGATCGAAACTTGGCCAAAATGCTGGACTTTAGGGATGTAGATCCTTTTACGACCTTGGCTGAATCCTCCAGCCTGAACCCACTCCGGCTACACCAGCGGCGACATTTCGCCAGTGCATTTGCTTCGATCTGCCTCACATATTCGCGGGTACAACCCAACTCCTGATCGTTTTCTTCAAGGTTTGCCCCGTGGCACGCCAGGGCCACAAGGGATTTAGCATCCCGAGGTGTAGGTTGTTTGGGTTTGGAGGAGTAGCCCTTCAAATAATCTCTAGTCCTAACGACACTCGGCTCTGGGATGGGCTTGGGGTGGGACTACCCAGAAACGAAAAAAGCCACTCAATGGTGGCTTAACTCTTTGTTTTTATTGGAGCGGGAAACGAGATTCGAACTCGCGACCCCAACCTTGGCAAGGTTGTGCTCTACCAGCTGAGCTATTCCCGCATCTTGTTCAGTGAGCGCGCTATTGTAATCGCCCTGTATTTTGTGTCAAGACAAAGCACGAAAATCAGTCCTATAGGGCCTGATGACGCTACTGGTATTCGTCTTCATCGAGGGGACCCGGGTCGCTGCCCACAAGGCTCGGCCAGGCGGCGCGCAGATAAACCATCATGGACCAGAGCGTGAGAATGGCCGCCATATAGAGCAGTACATAACCGATGGTGTAGATCGGCAGACCCAGGATATCTGCCCGATATATCATCATGATGATGGCAACCATCTGCACCGTGGTCTTGATCTTGCCGATCATGGAGACGGCTACCTGGGCACGGGCCCCGACTTCCGCCATCCACTCCCTCAGTGCGGATATCGCTATCTCCCGCCCGATGATAATGACTACCGGGATCGCCAGCGCCGGCGTGGGGTCTGCCTCCACCAGCAGGATCAGGGCAGTGGCAACCATCAACTTATCGGCCACGGGGTCGAGAAATGCGCCCATTCGCGAAACTTGATTTAAACGCCGCGCAAAATAACCGTCCAACAGGTCCGTCAGGGCGGCCACTGTGAATACCGTGGCACTTACCAGGGGAGCCCAGACCCATGGAAGATAGAACACGATGACAAAGACCGGTATCAATGCCATCCGCAGCAGCGTCAGAATGTTGGGTAGACTCATGTGCATAGGCTGCACCCGCCCCCTTTCCTGCACATGACCTTGCTGTTGGAATCAATCCTAACCATGAAATGCCTCGTATATCTGTTCCGCCAAAAGCCCGCTGATCCCCTGAACCCTGGACAGGTCTTCAACCCCCGCCCTGGCGATGCCCTGCAACCCGCCGAAACGCTTGAGAAGACGCTGCCGACGCTTCGGCCCGATTCCCGGTATCTCTTCCAGCACGGATACCCTGCGGCTGCGATCCCTTCTTTGTCGATGCCCTGTAATGGCAAAACGATGCGCCTCGTCTCTGATCTGCTGGATCAGGTGCAAGGCAGCCGAGTCCGGCGGCAGTATAATAGGGGCCTTGCCGCCAAACAAGAAAAGCCGTTCCAGTCCGGGCTTTCTGTCGGCACCCTTTGCGATACCGACCAGAACAACGCCTGTCACGGCCAGTTCTTCCAGGGTTCCTGCAACGGCGCTGAGTTGCCCCTTGCCTCCATCGATAAATACAACATCGGGCAGACGCCCTTCGCCTGCCTGAATACGCGTGTAGCGACGCGTCAGGGCCTGCTCCATTGCACCGTAATCATCCCCCGGCTGAATCCCGTCGATGTTGAATCGCCGGTAGTCAGATTTTACCGGCCCCTGGGCATCGAATACCACGCAGGAAGCGACCGTCAACTCACCGCTGGTATGACTGATATCGAAGCACTCCATGCGTGAGAGGGGTTCTTCCAGCTTCAGAAGCTTCTGCAGGGCATCCACCCTCGCCTGCACACCCGCCTGGCTGGCCAGTTTCGACTGCAGCCCGATACCTGCGTTGTGCCTCGCCATCTTAAGCCAGCGCGCCCGGTCTCCGCGCACGGCATGCCTGATCCGAACCCGACGTCCTGCCTGTTCACCAAGCACATTTTCCAGCAGCTCCTGATCCTCCAGACACCCGCTTACGATGATTTCCTGGGGTATCTGCTTGCCAGGATAATATTGGCTGATAAAGGCGGTCAGGATCTCCTGTTCCGGCTCGTCCTCGGGAATGCGGGGATAAAAAAGCTTGTTTCCGAGATTCCGACCTGCACGTATAAAAAAAAGCTGTACGCAAGCCGCCCCCTCACTTGCGGCGCAGGCGACGATATCCAGATCCCCCCGCTCGCCGCTGACATACTGGCGCTCCTGAATCCGCTGGAGTGTGGCTATCTGGTCCCGGTAGCGGGCCGCCTTTTCGAACTCCAGGGCCTCAGCCGAGGACTCCATCCGGCCGACCAATCCGTCGATGACCTGATCCGCGCGGCCGTTGAGAAACAGCATCGCGTCTTCCACGTCCCTGGCATAGCCCTGCTCATCGATCAGGCCGACGCACGGGGCGGTACAGCGCTTGATCTGGAACTGCAGGCAGGGCCGCGTGCGGTTTCGGTAAAAGCTTTCATCGCACTGCCTTACGGGAAACAGCTTCTGCATGAGACGCAGCGTCTCACGGGTGGAGCCCGCATTGGGATAGGGGCCGAAGTAGCGTCCCTTGCGCCGTTTCGCTCCCCGATGGAACGTCAGCTGGGGAAACGGATCGGCGGAAAGAAAAATGTAGGGGTAGCTCTTGTCGTCCCTCAGCAGAATATTGTAGTGAGGCTTGAGGGATTTGATGAGATTGTTCTCGAGTATCAGCGCCTCCCCCTCGGTGTGGGTGACTGTGACTTCCACGTCGGCCACCCGGGAGACCATACTCTGAATACGCAGATTCAGGGAGCGGGAAAAATAGCTGCTGACACGGCGCTTGAGATCCCGCGCCTTTCCCACATAGAGCACCTTTTCCTGATCGTCCAGCATCCTGTAGACACCCGGCCGGCTGGTGAGCGTCTTCAAAAAGCTCTTGTGATCGAATGCGTGGGAACTCATGGAGCCATTATCCAGGAAAAAACCCTTTATGGTCAGGGATTCTCCGTTTGAACACCTCCGCCGGCGGAGGCGTGTTTATCGACAGTATCCGTTGAGAATGGATGCACCGTTGACGGACCTAAAGGTTGGAACCCTGGGTGTAGGGTCGAATTCATTCGACCATCGGTATTTGGCCGAATGAATTCGGCCCTACAGAAACTTATGAAAGCAGCGCTTTCGCCTGTGCAAACACCTCGTGAAACATCTCCGGGGTAAGCCGGCGCGTCTGTGTGTTGTATCGGCTGCAGTGGTAGGAATCGATCATCGACAGGCCGTCAGGCAGACGATGCCTGCGGTTGTGTCCGAAAGCATAAGCGGACTGGCGCAGACCAAGCGCCTTCAACACCGCATTGTGGGCGATGGTTCCAAGTGCAATCACCAGCCCATCCGCAGGCATGGAGGCAAGCTCCTGATACAGGAAGGTATTGCAGTTTTTTATCTCCTCGCCCAAAGGCTTGTTCTGGGGTGGCAGGCATTTGACGGCATTGGTGAGACGGCAGTCGATAAGCCTCAGTCCGTCCTGTAGTGAATGAGACTCTGGTGCACTGCTGAAACCGTATCGATAGAGGGTCTGATACAGAAGGATACCGGCATGATCACCCGTGAAGGGGCGTCCTGTTGCATTGGCCCCATGCATGCCGGGCGCCAGTCCTACGATAAGCAGCCTGGCGGAAGCATCACCAAATGGAGCAACGGGCCGGGCGTGGTATCCCGGATTGTCTCTCTTCACCTGGTCGAGAAAACCGGCCAGCCGTAGACATTTCCGGCAATCGGGATCGAATGACGCGGACATTCAGGCTGTTTCGCCGATCAGCCCGTAGCGCAGGGCCAGGTGGGTCAATTCCACGTCCGATCTTACACTCAGTTTCTCAAACAGCCGGTGGCGGTAGGTACTGACCGTCTTGGGGCTGATACAGAGGGAGTCGGAGATATCCTGGGTCCTGCTTCCCTGAGTTATCATCAGCATTACCTGCATCTCCCGTTGGGACAGCATGCCAAAAGCCGCATCGGAGCTTTTGCCTGCCAGCAACCTCAGGGTCATCTTCCGGGACACATCATTGGATATGAAAGGTTCGCCCGCCGACACGGTGCGAATAGCCTCGAACAATTCGCCGGGTGGGCAGCCCTTGGAGACATAACCCATTGCGCCGGCTTCGTGCAGCTGCTCGGGAAACGGCGCCCTGGAATGAATCGTCACGGCGATGACCTGTGTCCCCGGATATAGCCGCTTGATCTTGCGGGTTGCCTCTATTCCGCCAATACCGGGCATATTGATATCCATCAGCACCAGATCCGGCTTCAGCTTCTGCACCTGCAGCAGCGCCTCTTCCCCGCTCTTTGCCTCTCCTGCGACTTCGATACCGGCATCCCCGTCCAGAATATGACGGAACCCGGCTCGCACAAGTTCATGATCATCAACGAGAAGTATCCTGATCATTCCTTTATCCAGCCATATCCTTATTGGTGATTTTTCAGAATAACAAATAGCGGAGAGCCCGCCAATGCGCTTAGAGTGGCACTGTGACCGGGGACAAGGACTAGGAGGCTGTCAGACTTAACACTGTTTGGCTGCAAATCCCTGGATGACGATTAACTCAGCTTATCGACCTCGTTAAATAGGTCCACTATTCGCTTCGTTCGATGCCTTGTCCTGGCGCCAGGAGGGACCCGAGATCTACTAACCGGCGAGTTCGCTTGCGGGACTGCGCGAGATCGGTACCTGGCCCCTGCAAACCTGGGGCAGTGTGCACCCGCGTACCGGCTGGACAACCCAGGCGGAAGAATCAAAAGCAGCCGCGATCAATGCCCAGCGCGCCGGGGATATCGTCAAAGCCGGTTATAACACCAATATGAACCGGCCGATTACCGCAGCGGGCCCGGTTCCCCCGGGCATCTGCAACTCGGCTCTCTGAAGTCTGGAATACCCCCAGTGATGCCCGAGACTGGATCGTGGATGTCGTGGGCGAGAACATTGTCACCACCTGTGATGCCTACCGTGAGGACAGTATTCCTGGGACCGGCCTGTTACCCAATGCACCAGAGGCTTAACGAAAGCGGACATCACAATTGCTACACAGTGTAAGGTTGCCGGATTCATACCCAGTATCGTCACAGAGAGAAGTACTTGCGTAATCAGACTGGGATTCGTTTACCCGGCTAACCGCGTTGGAGTGTTTCCGTGGGGAACTCACCGAATAGCTGTTTGTAGTCCCGGCTGAACTGACCGAGATGCCTGAATCCGTTGGCGATCGCGACCTGCTTGATCATCAACTCGCCCGGAGAGATGTCGCCTAAAATGCGATAGACCTGGTTAAGTCGCTGGGTCTTCAGGTACGCCAGCGGGTTTGTGCCAGTTACTTTGTAGAATGCGTCACGCATGGTTCGTTCGCCGATGCCTAACTCAAGGCACAGCTTGCCAACGCGTAGCGGCTGGCCCCCAAGATGCGCAACATTATTCTCTGCCTCGCGGATCAGTTGACGCTGCCGCTTGAGACTGGTTTTTGCGTGGTGCGGCGGCCGGGAGTAAACCAGTGCGCGGACCATCAGTCGAACCAGCAAGTGCGCCATCTCCGGTAGCGGTGAAGGTGCGCCCGGTGTCGCCAGGGAGCGTGCGGCGGCAGCTAAATAGGCAAGCGAGGCCTGACGGACCTGCGCGGCCAGCTGCGGTGTGAGACACGCGACGTCAAGCCTGTGCAGTATTGCCTCCGGATCATCATGGGTGATGTCGGTGATTTGCTGCGCCAGCTCGGCCTCGGGAATCGCGAACACCACCGAGTC
>JAQYVO010000169.1 GCA_030145425.1 Chromatiales bacterium
CCGAACTTGTCATCGAGTGTACCGCGGCCGAAAAAATAGCCGTCTTCTTCCACCAGCGTGAAAGGATCGCGTTCCCAGTCTTTGGGCAATGCATCAACCACGTCCATGTGGGCGATGAGCAGGATCGGCTCCCGGCCTGACGAATCGTTGCCTTCGTAGCGTACGACCAGCGAGGCTGTTTCTTCGCCCGAGGACAATGTCTGCGGCAATACATGAATGTCGGAATCGTCGAAGCCACCGTCGCGGAATTGGTCTGCTAGGTAGTTTGCAACTTCTGGCACTTTGCCATGACCGGCTGCCGAGCGAATGGAGATGATGTGGCGATAGATTTCGAGCGCGGTTTTTTGGTAGTCGGCTGTGTAGTCGGCGCTGCTTGACTGCGGGTATGCGGCTGGGGAGCAGAGGAATAATGTAAGGGTGATGAGCGCGGGGCGGATCATTCTGATTCCTTGGGGATTGTTATTGCTGGTAATCATAGACACCTTATGAGGAGGTTGCTGGGGATATTTCTTGACTGAATAAAGGCTTGTTGGCGCAAAGAGAATAATGCGATCAAACCGCTTTTTCCTTGACCCTCGCTAATTCAGGACTTATATATGTCGGCTTTTCCAAGAGACTCAAGGACAACATGGGCAAATCACTGGTAATTGTTGAGTCACCTGCGAAAGCTAAAACGATTAACAAATATCTGGGTTCCGACTTTGTCGTGAAATCCAGTGTTGGTCATATTCGCGATTTGCCAACGGCTGGCAGCGGCAAAAAGGCAGACCCCAAGGAACGGGCACGACAGGCAGCAATAACGCGCAAGCTGTCGCCTGAGGACAAGGTCGTCCACAAAAAGAAGAAGAGCCGCGAGCAGCTCATCCGTCGCATGGGTATAGACCCTGGCCGGGGCTGGGAGGCGCACTATGAAGTGCTGCCGGGCAAGGAGAAGGTGGTCAACGAGCTGAAGAAGCTCGCCAAGGACGCCGATACCATCTATCTGGCGACCGATCTCGACAGGGAGGGCGAGGCTATTGCCTGGCACTTACGCGAGGCCATCGGTGGCGATGAGACCCGTTACAAGCGAGTGGTTTTCAACGAGATAACCGAGCGCGCTATCCAGGATGCCTTTGAAAAGCCGGGCGAGTTGGACACGGATCGTGTCAATGCGCAGCAAGCCCGTCGTTTCCTCGATCGGGTGGTGGGCTACATGGTTTCCCCACTGCTCTGGGCCAAGGTTGCTCGAGGGCTGTCCGCAGGCCGCGTGCAATCGGTCGCCGTGCGCTTGCTGGTCGAACGAGAGCGCGAGATACACGCCTTTATCCCGGAGGAGTTCTGGGAAATACATGCGGACCTGCAGGATGCGTCCGAGCACCAGGTCAGGTTCCAGGTGCGCAAGCACAATGGCGAAAACTTTCGCCCGGATAACGAAACAACCACATTCAAGGCGGTAGACGAGTTGCAGCAGTCGCCCTATGTGGTGAAGCTGCGCGAGGACAAGCCGACTCGATCCAAGCCGCCGGCTCCTTTCATAACCTCAACCCTGCAGCAGGCGGCGAGTACACGCCTGGGTTACAGCGTTAAGAAAACCATGATGATGGCCCAGCGCCTTTACGAGGCCGGCTACATCACCTACATGCGTACCGATTCGACCAACCTGAGCGCCGACGCGGTAACGGCCTGCCGGGAGTACATCACGCAGAATTTCTCCTCGAAGTACCTGCCTGAGCAAGCGAATGTTTACAGCTCAAAAGAGGGCGCCCAGGAGGCTCACGAAGCTATCCGGCCCTCAGATGTGAATATGCTCCAATCTGCCCTGAGTGGGATGGAGAGGGATGCAGAGCGGCTCTATGAATTGATCTGGAGACAGTTTGTCGCCGGTCAAATGCCCCCGGCTCGTTATCTTTCGAGCAAACTGACGGTGACAGCTGGAGATTATGAGCTGAACGCCAAGGGACGCATCATCGAGTTCGACGGCCATACCAAGGTGCAACCTGTCGCTGGTAAGCGGGCTCAAGACGTGGTGCTGCCGGACCTGAAACAGGGCAGCTCGCTGGACCTGAAAAAACTGGACCCCAGTCAACACTTCACCAAGCCGGCTCCGCGTTACGGAGAGGCCAGCCTGGTCAGGGAGTTGGAGAAGCGCGGTATTGGCCGCCCCTCCACCTATGCTTCAATTATCTCTACCATCCAGGACCGCGGCTACGCGCGTCTGGAGAACAAGCGTTTCTACGCCGAGAAGATGGGAGACATTGTCACCGAGCGCCTGCAGGAGAGTTTTCCGGAGCTGCTCGATTTCGGTTTTACGGCATCCATGGAAGAGCGCCTGGATGCAGTGGCAAAGGGCAAGCTCAACTGGAAGCAGCTGCTGGATGAATTTTACGCAGAATTCAGCGAGGAGTTGCAAAAGGCCGAGTCGGAAAAGGGTGGCATGCGTCGCAACGAGCCCACCCTGACCGACATCAGTTGCGATACTTGTGACAGGCCAATGCAGATTCGCACGGCGAGTACCGGGGTGTTCCTGGGTTGTTCAGGATATGCATTGCCGCCGAAGGAGCGCTGCAAGTCTACGGTTAACCTGATTCGCGGCGACGAAGCGGTGAGTGAAGATGCAGACGACGAAGCAGAATCCCGGCAACTGCGTACCCGTCGTCGCTGCAAAATCTGCAACACGGCGATGGACAGCTACCTGATCGACGAAAAGCGCAAGCTACACGTCTGCGGCAACAACCCCGATTGTGATGGATTTGAGATCGAAGAGGGTGCATTCAAGATCAAGGGCTACGACGGTCCGCTGATAGAGTGCGACAAATGTGGCGAGGAAATGCAGCTGAAAACTGGCCGCTTCGGTAAGTACTTCGGTTGTACCGGTGAGTCCTGCAAGAATACTCGGAAATTACTGCGCAATGGCGAGGCCGCCCCGCCCAAGATGGATCCAGTTCCAATGCCGGAACTGATTTGCCAGAAGGTCGAAGATACCTATGTTTTGCGTGATGGTGCAGCGGGGATGTTCCTGGCCGCCAGCCAGTTTCCGCGCAAACGGGAAACACGGGCTCCATTTGTCGATGAAATCCTGCCTCACAAGGATGAGATAGATCCCAAGTACAAGTTCCTGTTTTCGGCGCCGGTTAGCGATGACGATGGTAATCGCAGCCAGATACGCTATAGCCGCAAAGCCAAGGAGCAGTACGTGATGACCGAGGTAGACGGCAAG
>JAQYVO010000274.1 GCA_030145425.1 Chromatiales bacterium
TGAATCTCAGCCTTGATACCGCTATGATTCGCCCCCATTTCGAATCCGGATGCAAAATCAGATGAATGCGCTCTCCCTGAACAGTCTCTGCAAGACCTACAGCAACGGATTCGAGGCTCTTCGGAGCATCGATCTGACGGTCTCAGAAGGAGATTTCTTTGCCCTGCTGGGTCCTAACGGGGCAGGAAAATCGACGGCCATCGGGATTGTAACCTCCCTGGTCAACAAGACATCGGGGACGGTCGAGGTGTTTGGGCACGATCTGGATCGGGAACCTGAGGCCGTGAAGGCCTGCATCGGCCTGGTCCCCCAGGAGTTCAATTTCAACCAGTGGGAGCCCGTCGGTGAGATCGTCGTCAACCAGGCGGGGTACTATGGGATTCCGCGTGGTGAGGCTTGGAGACGCGCCGAGGAGAGTCTCCGGGCGCTCGACCTTTGGGAAAGACGCACAGAGATGGCGATGAAACTGTCCGGCGGGATGAAACGCCGGCTGATGATCGCACGCGCCCTGGTGCACAAGCCGAAGCTGCTGATCCTCGACGAGCCCACCGCAGGTGTGGATATAGAGATACGCCGTTCCATGTGGTCATTTATGACCGATCTCAATCGTCAGGGTACCACCATCATTCTCACCACCCACTATTTGGAAGAGGCGGAGAGTCTGTGCCGGAACATAGCCATTATCAATCAGGGACGCATCGTGGAGCATGATCGCATGGATCGTCTTTTGCATGCGCTGCATGCCGAGACGTTCGTGCTTGACATCAAGGAGATGCCGGCCCGGTTGCCTGAACTGGACGGCTGCACCATGCAGCGGCTGGACGACAACACCCTGGAAGTCGAGGTCAACCGTGACCTGGGCATCAACAGATTGTTTGAGGCGCTCACCCGCAACGGCATGGAAGTGGTCAGCATGCGTAATAAGCAGAACCGATTGGAACAGATATTCATCAGAATGATGGATGCCAGCCGGAAATCTGCATGAAGCAGCTTGCGAGAACAGGCCGTTATCGAACCGCCTTTCGGACGATTCTGACCAAGGAGATCCTGCGTTTTGGCCGTATCTGGAAGCAGACGCTGCTGCCTCCAGTGATCACGACGACCCTTTACTACATCATCTTCGGTAACCTGATCGGACAGCGTATTGGCGAGATGGACGGCTTTGCGTACATCGATTTTATCGTGCCGGGGTTGATTCTGATGGCGGTGATCACCAGCTCCTACTCAAACGTGGTGTCCTCATTCTTCAGCAGCAAGTATCAGCACCATGTGGAGGAGCTGCTGATATCACCGGTGCCAAACTGGATCATTCTTGCAGGCTACGTCGGGGGCGGTGTGGCACGGGGGCTTGCAGTGGGGATCGCCGTCACCCTGGTTTCCCTGTTCTTCACGGATCTCAGTATTCACCACTACGGATTGACCTTGGTTGTCTTCGTGCTCACCGCGATCCTGTTTGCGTTGGGTGGCTTCATCAATGCCATCTATGCCAACAGCTTCGATGATATCTCTATCGTCCCGACCTTCGTGTTGACACCGCTGACTTACCTGGGCGGTGTGTTCTACTCTATCCGGATGTTGCCGGAATTCTGGCAGCAGGTTTCCCTGGTAAATCCGGTGCTCTACATGGTGAACGCCTTTCGCTATGGTCTGCTTGGAGCGTCCGACATTCATATCGGGCTGGCGCTTGTCATTATCCTGCTGTTTATCGGCGGCCTCACGGCCTTCAGCCTGAATCTGTTGAAGCGGGGGGTAGGGATTAAGAATTAAAGAAGGGCCAAGGGCCAAGGGCCAAGGGCAGAGGGCTGAAGATTGGATGATGGAGCTGGGTGCTTAGGAGACAGCCCTCGGATTCCGAGGCCCGGAAACTTATTCCTCGGCCCTCGGCCCTTGGCCCTCGGCCCTATAGTCCCTTGGCCCTTGGCCCATCATAAATGGCTCAAAAGGCTGAACGTCTACAAGATCCCCCTCAGCAACCCCCGAGTTTTTCTCATCCAGGAGGATAAAACAGTTGGCCCGGCTCATGGACGTGAGGATTCCCGAGCCCTGTTTCCCTGTGTCGCTGACTGAGAGGTTCCCGTCAGGAGACAGACTCAAGATGCCGCGCTGAAATTCGAAACGCCCGGGGCGTTTGCGCATCGGGGTCAGGGCTTTGGCCCGGATAACCAGTGGGCTCCAGGGGCGGCCGCTGGCCAGATATCTGATCGCCGGTTCCACGAACTGCATAAAGGTAACCATTACCGCCACCGGATTTCCCGGCAGGCCGAAGAACAGGGCCTTGCCCAGACTGCCGTAGGCCAGGGGGCGCCCTGGTTTCATGGCAATCTTCCAGAAACGGATACGGCCAAGTTCCTCCAGTGTAGCTTTGACGTAATCCGCCTCACCGACAGAAACACCCCCGGAAGTGATGACCAGATCGGCGGTTGCCTCGGCGGAGGCGAAGGCTTCCTTCAGGGCCTCGGGCGTGTCCCGGACCACGCCCAGGTCGAGGATCTCCAGGTCGAGGCGTTTCAACATGCCGTACAGGCTGTAGCGGTTGCTGTCGTAGACATCGCCCTTACCCAGGGATTCGCCGATGGAGCGCAGTTCGTCCCCTGTGGAAAAGAACGCCACCCGTGGGCGTCTATAGACCGAGACTTCAGCGATTCCAAGGGATGAAAGGATGCCGAGGTCGGCCGCCGTCAGTTGCCTGCCCCGGTCCAACACCCTGCCTCCTTTGGGAATGTCCTCACCGGCCTGACGGACGTTCTGGCCCTGCTTCTGCCCGGGGGATAACTGCACATGCTGTTCCCCGACAATCCGGGCTTGCTCCTGCATAACCACCGTATCGGTACCCGATGGTATGGGCGCCCCGGTCATGATCCTGACGCACTCGCCGGATGCGCAGCCTCCGTCATAGGGTGTCCCGGCGTAGGCGGTACCGGCGACCCGGTACTCCCGAGGCGCCGCCCCGGGCAATTCACTTCCGGCCAGGGCGTAACCGTCCATGGCAGAGTTGGTGTGGCCCGGCACGTTAAGGGGCGAAATGATCTCCTCGGCAATCACCCGGCCAAGGGCGTCACGCAGGAAAAGCCGCTGTCTGTCGCCGATCGGCGCAATCGTATCGAGAATACGCGATCTGGCCTGGGCCACGGTCAGGGAGGTGGGGTCGGCGTCATCGGCACAGCTCGGGGCTGCCTTGATCGGGGGGATCTGGTTCACGTCTGACTCCTGTTTCTCGGTGGTTAGGGCCTGTTAATACTATGCGGATACCCAGCATAGTGTTAACAGGCCCTAGTTCGGGCGGAGAAAATGTCCTGGAAAAGTGTACATTATACCGGCACACCCCGGTGCGGTCTCACGGTCCCTGTCCGGCTTGGCGCAGCCGGGCCTCCACACGGGCTGCTTCGATGGCCTCCCTGTCGATGATCCTGGGATACAACGACCAGGTCTCCGCTACCTCGGAGGCCTGTATGCGGGCGGCTCTCTCCAAACGCCCCCGGGTTTGATCCGGGATATGCTGAAGGGTCAAAAGCCGGGGGGACTGCCAGTGGAGATAATCCCGGACCAGGGATCTGTCCAGCGGGTCCGACCATTCCTCTCTTAGCATCAGTTCGGGAAAGCAGTTCGGGGTGAGATTGCGATGGGAAAGTTTCTCCAGTTCCTTCAACGGCCGGCCCGATCCACCGCCGGCGTCGTCCCGCTCGAACCACTGGGCGACACTGTGTCCGCTCTCCAAAGCGACAAGCCGCTCGAGTCCGCTCATATGGGGGTGGAGATCTGTGTCCCGGGGATGCGGGGGGCGGGCCCGTGCCGTGTCCGGTGCAGGGAAATCGTCGAGGGAGCGGTGAGCGCAATGCCAGCGCCGCGTTGAGGGTTTATGCAGATTGTCTTTGCGGGTGCTGCTCGCCAACAGGGCCAACGGCATCCGGGCTTTTCCATCGAGGAGCCAGAGTTCAAACCGATCCAAAAGGGGAAACGGGAGATTCTTTTCTTTCAGGGCGAGAAACCCGGTAAGTTCATCCGCTTTTTTGAGCATGGTGGTGAGATCCAGCAGTGGATGGGCGGGGATCCGACTCAGACCGCCGGCGGCAGTCCATACACCGAAGCGCAAGAACTGGGTGACGGGTTCTCCGGTCGGTTCGGCACCCCACATATCGGGCCGTTCAGCCCGGATCTGAATCTCCCACTCCCGGCCATTGGGGCTTATGGCCCGCGCTTCGTCATTGCCGGCTACCTGTATGACACCCTGGAAGGGGTTCAGCCTGCGTACGGCGTAGTGGCTGTAGCTGTCGTGGGGTTTCATTTATCCATCATACCCCGGCTTTTTCGCATTACCTTGTTCGACTGGACACTCACCCTCACACGGTGTTTTACAGTGTTAATGCACTCTAAGGGTTTTCCGGCTCAGGCCGCTGAACGGGATAAGAGGATCGGTTCTGAACATGGTTGATTAATATATTAGATACTACTAATGTATATACCGTTCCAGGCAGTATCCGGAGAACACCGAAATGACCATTCTTACTTGCAAGACGATGCGTACCACCGTCGTTACGTCAGCCACTTTATTCATACTGGGCGTTCTGCTTCAGCTCCCTACGATGGTTACGGGTCTGCTGCACGAATTGTTGCCTGTCATCTTGTCTTACCTGGGCCTGCTGGCCATGTTGATCAGCTTTGTGCTGATCGTCATGGTAGCGATACTCATGCTGTTTCCCGGTATCAGCATCGGCCTGAAGCCCTGTCAGCACTAATCAGCCAACAGTGCTTCCGCTGAGCCCGGTTCCAGTTCGAACTCCTTTTCAATCATGCGGTTCCAACGATCCCGCTTGAAGGTTTTCTCGTCGGGTACCGGGCGGTGCACCAGGTTGTAGTGGCAATCAATGCAGGTCTTTCCCTCGATCTCCTCCAGGCTGGCTGCGAACACCCCCTCGGACACGTGGCAATCCCCACAGCTTGCCCGCACCCCGGATTCGGGCAGATAGTGGACGGACTGCCGATAGGGCTCCGCCACCAGTTCCATGGAGTGGCAGCTGGTGCAGAACGCCTCTGTGGAACTGATGTGATCGAACTCGATCAGAAACAACACGAAACCGAAACCGGCCATGCCCCCTATAATCAGGGCAAACAGTACGTGTCGGGTGATGAATTCCGGGAGTCTGAACCTAATCACGGCCGGCACTTCCGCTGCCATAACCCAGGAAGGGTTTCGAAGGGGGGGCAGGTCTTGTAACTGTCACGTGCTCGCGGATAAGCGTCTCGGCCAGCTCGTCGCCGGCGACCTCGTGCAACTGGGGCAGAAAGCGGTCATTAAACGTCCTGTCCACCTTGTGGATACCTTCCCACCATGTGTCTTTGGGACTGCCCATGGCGGCCCCATGTCGTGCCCGTGTTCCCTGATCGTGCCAGAGTTTCCAATAGGTCCGCTCTAATGGTTCGTCAAATGCGGCAGGGGTCAGAAGCCCCCTATATTTTACAGTGCCCGCATGATGGCCTGGGAAGGCTCGCCATATCTTAGATTGAACAGTTTGACCAGTTCGTCAAAAGTCCGCAGGGAAGCCTTCGCGAAGCCCTTGCTGTGGCACTCCAGGCAGACCTTTGTCATGATCTGGCGTCGCCGCTTCGGACTCGCCACCGCCTTGACCGTGCCCATGCTGCCGTCGGGTTTGATGATTTCCTCACCCCTGCGCGGTGCAGAGTGAGATTCCGGCAGTTCAAGCTTGTCCCCGTCATTGAACACCACCAGATACTGTTTCTCCGATACCGGTGTATTCAGGGCCCAGGGACCCGGATACAAGTCGAACCGGGGGCTCGCAGCTCTCTCAGCGGGCGACGATATGTTCGGTGCCGAAGGTGATGGGGATCAAAAGCCGAATCCGCACCTTGGGGAACCCGTGACCATGGACGGCAAGGAGATCCCGGCGATCCCCATGGAAAGCAATCCCAGGCAGCTGAAAACATCGGACGCCTGCATGGGATGTCACGATCAGCGCAACAACCCTCACGGGGTGCCCCTTTGCCAGACCGGCAACGAATACTCCGTCAGTCACTCCAAGGTTAACTGCCTGTCCTGTCATATGCCCGTCAATGACGGCATTGCCGATCACAGCATGGGCGGTGGGCACGACATGGCGATGCTGCAACGCTCCGTGGTTTTCGATCTGAGCACCGAGATCATCGGGGACAAAGTTCGCGCCAGCGTATATATGAAAAACCAGCAGCCCCACAGCCTGCCGACAGGTGCGCCGTTCCGCAACATCCACATGCGGCTTGCGGCCTACAACAAGGATGGGGAACTGGTCTGGCAAAGCGCAAAGGGCCATCCGGCCAAGAGCGATCCCCAGGCCTACCTCGTCTATGCATTGGCTGACGACGAGGGCAAGCCGGCATCTCCTCCCAACGCCACCAAGTTGGGGAAAGACACCCGGCTGAAACCCTATGAGGAGCGTACCCTGGTATACGACATTCCGGCTGCTGATGTCGCGCTGGTGCGCGGCGAACTCTACTACAGCCTGTTGTGGCCCGGTCTGGTGAAGAAGTTCAAACACCTGCCGGAAGACCTGACCTCGGCAAAGCTGATTGCCTCGGCGGAAAGCAGCCTGTAATTCGGTCAGAAAGCGACGCTATGGGAACTGTGCGTGGCCCCCGTAATCGGGGGCCACGGGTTTATGCTGGGGTATCCGGCAGTGCTTTGCCCGGATTGAGGATATTCGCCGGGTCGAACTGACGCTTGATGTCATGCATCAGGCGCAGGGTGACAGGGTCAATCTCCCGGTCCACGAAGTCCCGTTTCTCCAGACCCACACCGTGCTCACCCGAAAGGGTTCCCCCCAGTTCCAGCACCAGGTCGAACATGGCGTCGAGGCATTCTGCGGCACGCTCCGTCTGACCCGGTTGCTCCGGATCGACCAACAGATTGACATGGATATTGCCGTTGCCCGCGTGGCCGAAGTT
>JAQYVO010000315.1 GCA_030145425.1 Chromatiales bacterium
GGAATCGTTTAGGGATTGTTCGCGTTGTTTGGCTTTACGAATGGGGGCACCGGCGAAAAAGATGACGGTTGCACCGAGCACGAGGACCACTGCCATGGCGATAAGGCATCCATGGCGGCGGGCGGTCTTTCCGTCCCTGGACTTTTTTGACATGGCTAAACCTTCCAGGATAAGGATACGGATTTGGTTTTTGGGTACGCTGCGAGAGGACCCAAAGTTGCCTGTCTTCCCAAAGGATCCCCTGTCCCTTCCATGAGAAGGCACTTCTTGTCAAGCGAGTTCACGGTCGATCTGCGGACCGCCTGCGCGCCATCCTTCCATCCGCACTCTTGGTGAGCCTTTCATGTGGCTCGGTGCATTTTGAGGTCCGACGGGGTCTGGCGCTGCTATCTACCAAGCTACCTCGCCAAGAACAAGTCCAGAACGGGCAAAGGGACAGGTCGCAGTCACCAGGACCCGGCGGTCAGGCTAGGTCCTCATCTCTCCGAGATCTCTATCGCCCCCCTATGCTACTAAGATCTCATCATCATGAGATCCGTGTAATGGGTCGTACGCCTCTCCGGTCTTCAACATGCTCAACAACATTACCGCCAGCCTGCGGGCTACAGCGACTCGAGCCCGCTTCTTCGCATTCTTGCCGCCGCGGGAACAGATTCGCTCTCCACTTCGTCTCAGGTCGTTGTCTGGCCCAAAGGGTCCCAGGATATAGTGAGAGCACTGAACCAGCATGGTGCGTAGATACCTGCTTCCGGCCTTGGTGATCGGCAACTCCGGGTCACTCTGACCGGTCTGGCTACGCCGCGGGACCATGCCTAGGTACGCACCCACGTCTCGATTGTGAATGAACCGCCACGGATCTCCGATCGTCAGCACGAAGGCCAGTGCAGTGATCGGACCCACGCCGGGTACCTGCCGCAACAGTATGGTCTGAGGATACTGGTCTTGGCCGATGTGTTCGATCTGCTGACTATATGCTTGGATCTGGACGGTCAGTTGATTCACCGTATGGAGGATCGGTTCCAGGATAGGTTTTAGAGATTCGGGCAACTCATCTTGGAGTTTGCCAAAATAACGGGAGGAACACTTGGGCAACCGATGACCGGTCGGCTTAACGATCCCACGAGCATGGTTGATCAGCGCTGTCCGCGACCGAACCAGCGCATCCCGAGTGCGCAGAACTGTGAAAGCAGTCCGCGCCTCTTTTCCCTTGTGACAAATTGGATAGAGCAACTGTGGGTCAAAGCGGCACAGACGAGCTAGGAGTTCGGCATCAACCTCGTCGCTCTTCTGATTATTCCGGTGAATCAGGCGCAGCTTGCACGCGTTGCCCACCAGCGCTTTGTGTCCGAGGTCACTCAGGAGCTGACCCAGCCAAGGCGAATGGGTTCCAACCTCCATGGCCACCCGCATCGGCGTCTTACCCTGGAAGTATCGCTTGAACGCCGCTGGCGTTGTGCGGATACGGCTCGTCTCGGTCACTTCACCCTCCAAGTCCAACACCGCAATCTGGCAGTAACGATCCCCGATATCGATCCCGGCGCAAATTGTGTTACTATCTCCCATGGCCAGCCTCCTCGATTTGGACCCCTTAGCGAGTCCGCCCATACCTTGGGAACCATTCTACGGTATCCCGAAGGGAGGTTGGCCTTCTCATCCCATCTCCCAAATATTCCATCCGGAGCAATCATCGCCCGGTGAAGGCTCGTTTAAGGACTGGGATCGGGGATTCCCCAGGTGGAGGGCGTAGCTTGGGATTGCCGAACGGCTCCGGGTCCTCCCAATTTCCTACTTGGCATAAGGCACAGCGCAAGACGTCGCTGCAAGTGAACAATCCGTTTACGGTGAAGCGAACCCGGTCAATACGTTAACCGTATTAACCCCGATTTCCTGCACTGCATAGCCGCCTTCCATGACGAACAGCGTGGGTAGTTTCAAGCTGGCCAGCAGAGTCCCGTACCGCTTGAAGTCGTCGCTGGTCAACCTGAAAAACGAGATCGGATCCCCTTCAAACGTATCGACCCCGAGGGAAACGGCCAACACGTCTGGTGCATAAGCCTCTATCTTTCGGCAGGCATCCTGTAAAGCATCGCTCCAGACGTCATAAGCCGTACTCGGAGCCATCGGGTAATTGTGATTGAAGCCCTCACCCGGCCCGGCGCCATTCTCGTCCGCGAAACCCAGGAAATATGGAAAGGCATGCTGCGGATCGCCGTGCAAAGACAGGAACATAACGTCGGGTCGTTCATAAAAGATCGACTGAGTACCGTTACCATGGTGGAAATCCACATCGAGCACCGCAACCCGTTCGGCCCCCTGATCAAGGAAGGCTTGGGCACAAACGGCAACGTTGTTTATGAAACAGTAACCGCCGTACAGGTCGCGGGCCGCATGATGGCCGGGCGGCCGGCACAGGGCAAAGGCAGCAGCTTCCCCCTGACTGATCAGGGCCTGGGCGGTCAACGCCACATTTGCGCCGGCCTGAACGGCGGGCCACGTCCCTTCGGTGATGGCCGTTTCACAGGCCATGGCGTAGTAGCCGATCGTGCCGTTGATGTTCTGCGGAACGCGTTGTCGCATGCCGCGGGCAGGAATGACTGAGGGGATGGCTTCGCCTCTGTTGCCCTTGGCCCGCCACCGGGACCAGCAACTGCGCAGGAATTCGATATACAGCGGATCGTGGACCCTGAGAACCGGGTCGAGGCTAATCACGTCGGGCGGTATGACATCACCGAGACCAACCTGCCTGATCTGTTCGAGCACGTACTCCACCCGGGCTGGGCACTCGTACGGCGCAACCAATTCACCGCCGGACAATTCGGTTTTGGCATCACGAAGTGCGTGGTCGGGGCTGAATACTGTCAGCAAACTCAAGTCCTCCTTGAATCCGGTGGTGGCATCTGTTTCCCCTCAGCGATAGTAAGACACTTTCAAGCCTAATAGCATGGACACTCTCGGCCATGACCTGCCCCCACTATTAGTACCACATCGCCAAAGTTGGATGGACGGATATAATTTGTTTTACCCACTCCTCCCCGCACTGGGGGTGGGGGTCGGGGGGAAGGGATTCGACCCGTTTTATGGGGTCCAGGCCGGCAGCCAATTGACAGGAGAAAACCAAAATGCTAGAATCCGCCCGTCAGCCAGAGAAGGGGGGGGTAGACGGTTATTTTTTCTATCCCAAGAGTTCCAGAGAGGATAAGGGTCATGGGAAAATCACTATCCGTACCGATGTGTCTGTCTCTTTGCATGTTGTTGCTGCCCTTCAGTTCGGCCCGGGCTAATGAGGGAATTGCCGATATCTGGCAGTTGGATTACGCCGATGTTGCTTGCTCAATGCTGTTAAATGCCGCCCAGAACTGCTCCCTGTGCCACACATCCGTCCCAGAGGTGAATCCTTACGGTCAGGAAATCGCCGATGCCGGATTCGGTTGGTTCGTTGTCGAACCGCTCGACAGCGATGGGGATGGCCGCACCAACGGCGAAGAGATATATAGCGATTGCACGTTGCCTGGAGACGCAATTTCGCCGACGGAGACGACCAGTTGGTCGCATATCAAAGCGCTATACACCAAGTAGTAATCGTGACTGCACAGTCGAGTTTGGGCACCCATGTCTACATCAGGGACGGGTCTAATACCGGTGTCCTAAGTGATAACTCGAAAGCCCCGTGTCCCTGTCATTCAATCCACCCGACCCATTCCCCGTCCGCCAATCCCCGCTCGTTTGCCGGGTGAAAGGGGGTCGGGGGGTGTATATTTCCCTTCCCAACCGCCCCTGCGGCTTGCGGCGGGTTCGGCGGACTGGCTGCCCGATCATCGTTTGGAGGGGGGAAAGGGCGCCGGTCATTCTTCTTCCCAAACGATTTGGTGGCCCATGAAGGTCACGGCCAACCTTGGATGTCACCGATACAATGCCTTGATCGAGCCAAAGGATGCGTTTTCAACCCCAACCACATTACCATTGAAGGAAAACCAGGAGCGTCGATATGACCGCCGACACTGTGCATGACCTGCAAGTTGCCTCCACCTGTGGAGTTCGAGGAGTTATACTATCAGGGACAGGAAGTTCCGGCCGAGGTGGCCGGACTCACATAACCGAGGCTCCGGGATACCCGGGGCGGTTCACGTTTGAGGAACCGCATTCATCACCCCTTCCGGTTTTGGCGGCAATTCGCCAAATTCTGACCCGACCACCCCCGTCGGCCGCCGGAAAAACTACACGATCCCGTAACCGGGAACCTGTAAGAGTATCTGAAAAATCGAATATATCAACTATCAGCGTGCCTGTACAATACCGGCTAACGAAACTGGGGCAAGTCCATAACATAGTATTTGCAATTCTGGTATCGTTCACTTTAAGTTGGGCTGGGGAGAATGTTGTTGGATCGAATGCGACGGTTTTGATGGTGGAATTCCTCAAAATAGTCATACCATATCTGCTAAATAAACATGTGGTCCGCTCCCGATGTGGACCAGCAACATTTTCCACCGCTCAACCCTGCTTCAGCGATTAGTCCGAGCGGAGCTGAGTAGTTGCCCCAATATGGTTCGGGGATCAGACCGTAGCCTCACGTCGGGCCACATTTTGCATGAAAGGCATTCAAGTCATGTGTGGAATCTGTGGTGCCCTGTCCTTGGCGGGCCCGCTTA
>JAQYVO010000038.1 GCA_030145425.1 Chromatiales bacterium
GGCAGCCGCCAGCTGACTTTTGAGCGCCTCGACTTCCCAGGAAGTGACCAGGGGCGGCAACTGGGCGAGCTGCGCCATTGTCTCTTCCAAAGCCTCGGAGGAGGGGTAACTGGCCTGCTGCGCAGCAGACCGCTCCCGCCAGGAGGCGGGAGACCACTTTTTCATGGTTGGCTGCACATCGGTAGTGTTTTGATCGCTGGGGGTGTTCAAGAGAATTGCCAACGGGAGGTGTAGGGCCGAGGGCCGAGGGCCGAGGGCCAAGGGTAAAAGGTCGGGGTGCTGAGTGGAAATCGTGTGTTTATTAGCATTTCGTATCTTGCGTAGTTTCCTAATTTCCTATTTTTTTGGCCCTTGGCCCTTGGCCCTTGGCCCTTATCCCTCGGCCCTTATCAGACTCAACTTTCCGCCTCCGCGGCGCGCCCTGCCTCGAACGCCTTCTCATTGATCTCAACCAGTTTAGGCTTGCTTGCCCTGAATCGATCCAGAATGGCATTTTTCAGGATGTCCGCGGAAAAAGGGAGATATTTGGAGATGGCCCCGAGCATGACTGTATTGACCAGTTTCGGATTGCCCAGATCCCGGGCAATGGCGCCGGCATCGAAGGCATGGACATTGATACCGGCCTTCTCTATCTGATTAACCGGATCATCCGGGTATTCGTACAGTCCCAGTGTGACCACGGGGGGTTCCTGTTTCACCCGGTTTACCATGGCCACGCCGTCGGGTTTCAGGTGAGAGCACCAGCGCAGCGCCTCCGCCGGTTCGAAACCGACGAGGATGTCCGCTTCCCCCGGGGGAATGGAGGGTGACAGCACCTGTTTGCCGAACCGCACATGGGAGGTCACCACTCCGCCACGCTGGGCCATGCCGGCAACCTCGGTTTTCTTGACGTCGTAACCCTGGGCCAGAGCGGTTTGGGAAAGGATTTCCGCGGCGGTCATGACACCCTGGCCGCCTATGCCGGAGACCAGGATGTTGGTGGTTGTTGGATTGGTCAAAACAGGCTCACTTCAAGTCGGTTCAATTAAAAGATGGTTGGAAACGGTATCAACGAACGTTATTGCCGGGTAAAGTTTTCCACCTGTACGATGGCATCCGGGCCGCAGGTCTTCGGGCACAGATCGCAACCGGTGCAGGCCTGGCTGTCGATGCGTACGAAGGCCAGCTCCTTTTCCTTGCCGTTGGGTTTGACCACGGTCTCCCGACGGGTCACGTAGATGGCCGGACAGCCCACGTCGAGACAGTTCTTGCAGCCCGTGCACTTGTCGTCCTCCACCACGTAAGGCGCCTTGACTTTGTAGAAGTCCACCAACACGCAGGGCTGGTCGGTGATGATCACCGAGGTGTCCGGGATCTTCACCTCTTCGCGCAGGGCCTTGAACAGGGTGGGCAGTTCGTAGGGGTTTACCACGTGGATTCGTTCGGGTTTCACTCCCAGCGCCTCGCAGAGTTTGCGGAAGTCCACCTGGGGGGAGTCATCCCCGTGGATGTCCCTGCCGCTGGCTGGGTTGTCCTGCCCGCCGGTCATGCCAACGGTCCGGTTATCGAGCAGCAGGATGGTGACGTTGCCCCGGTTGTAGGTAATATCGAGCAGACCCTGCATGCCCATGTGCATGAACGTGGAGTCGCCGATCACGCCGATAATCCGCTTGTTGGCGTCCGCTTCGACACGGCCCTTGTCCATGCCCAGGGCAACGCCCATGGAGGCGCCCATGCAGATGGTGGTGTCCAGGGCATTCCAGGGGTGCCCTGCACCCAGGGTATAGCAGCCGATATCCCCGGAGATAGTGGTGTTCCTGATCTTGGACAGGCAGTAGTAGATGCCCAGGTGCGGGCAGGCCACGCACATGGTGGGGGGGCGCGGGAATAGGTTCTTTCCGATGTTGACGTCGATCCGCACCGAAGGTACCAGGGCGGACTTCTTTTCACCGGCGGCTTCGGCGACGAGCTCTTCACCCAGTAAGCCGGCGATCGCCGGGCGCAGGACATGGGGTGCCAGTTCCCCCTCCCGAGGCAGGACCTCCTTACCGGTGACCTTGATGCCGGCGGCCTTCATCTCCGTCTCGAGCAGGGGCTCGACCTCTTCCACCACCACCAGTTGTTCGACGCCGGCGGCAAAGCCGCGGATCATTTCCATGGGGGGAGGATAGCTGAGTCCCAGTTTGATCACCGGGGCCTCCGGAAAAGCCTCCCGGACGTGCATGTAGGTTGGCCCGCTGGTGACATACCCGATACGCTTGTCCGTGCCGTCCTGAATGCTATTGAGCTCGCTGCCTTCACTGAACTTCCGCAGGGCATCTTCCCTCTCGAACATCATGGGGATGCGTTTTTTCGCGTTGCCCGGCACCATGACGTACTTGGCCGGATTTTTCTCGAATCCCTGCTCAAGCCGGAATTCCTTTCGTTCACCAGCAACCACCACGCCCTTGACGTGACAGATGCGGGTGGTCATGCGCACTATCACCGGCGTGCCGAACTGCTCGGACAGTCCGAAAGCCAGTTTGATGAACTCGTAGGCCTCCTGCGCATCGGCGGGTTCAAGGATGGGAACGTGGGCAAAACGCCCCCAGAAGCGTGAATCCTGCTCATTTTGTGAGGAGGAGAGCCCCACGTCGTCAGCCACCGCTATGACAAGCCCGGCACCGACGCCGACCACGGTCTGAGTCATCAGGGCATCGGAGGCCACGTTGAGGCCCACGTGCTTCATGGCACAGAATGCACGGCTGCCGACAATTGAGGCACCGATAGCCACTTCCAGGGAGACCTTCTCGTTGACCGACCACTCGGTGTACATCTCCGGGTACTGGGAGGCGTACTCCAGTATCTCTGTGGAAGGCGTGCCCGGATAGGCCGCAGCCACCTTGCAGCCGGCTTCCCAGGCGCCACGTGCTACTGCCTCGTTGCCTGACATGAAGTGCCGGCCGCCGGCCGGGAGGGGATTTACCGCATTCACTCTCGTATTCTCCTGATTAAATTTTTATGGAAGGTGTGTTCCAGGCGTGTCACCGGTTGTCCACGACCCGCACTGCCTTGCCCAGGGAGCGGGGTATCTCCCCAACGCCCTTGATGCTTACTCTGCAGCTGACGCCGATAAAATCCTTGATGTCTCTCACTACCTTCGCGCAAACGCGATCCCGGTGTTCCTGGGGCTGCTCCATCAGTGGGGGGCTCGCCTCCACGTTGACCACCATGGTGTCCAGGCTGCCCTCGCGGAAGATCTCGATCTGGTAGAAGGGCGACAGTGTCTCGGTCTGCATCAACACCGATTCCACCTGGGAGGGAAATACATTGACACCACGGATAATCAGCATGTCGTCGCTGCGGCCGGTGATGCGCTGCATCCTCACATGTGTGCGCCCACACTTACAGGGTGCGGGGTTCAATACCGAGATGTCCCGGGTTCGGTAGCGGATGATCGGAAATGCCTCCTTGGTCAGGGAGGTGAAGACGATCTCACCCTCCTCGCCGTAATCCAGTGGCTTGCCGGTGTCCACATCGACGCACTCCACCAGGAAATGGTCTTCCCAGATGTGCAGGCCGTTCTTCGCTTCGATGCATTCGTTGGCTACTCCGGGGCCCATGACCTCGGAAAGCCCGTAGATGTCGATTGCGTCGATGCCGAGTCGGGACTCCAGTTCGTAGCGCATCTCCTCTGTCCAGGGCTCCGCGCCGTGAATACCCACCTTGAGCGGCAGTTTCCTGATATCCACGCCCATGGCTTCGGCCTCCTCGGCCAGGTTGAGGGCGTAGGAGGGTGTGCAACTGATGCCCGTGGGTGCAAAGTCCTGCAGCAGCATGATCTGTTTCTGGGTCTGGCCTCCGGACATGGGCGTGACCATCACCCCCAGTTCCTCGCCGCCGTAGTGCAGTCCCAGGCCGCCGGTGAAGAGCCCGTAACCATAGGCGTTGTGCAGGCGGTCCCCAGGGCGCATGCCGGAGGCTGCGAGGCAGCGCGCCACCAGTTGACCCCAGGTACGTATATCCCGCCGGGTGTAGCCGACTACGGTGGGTTTGCCGGTGGTACCCGATGAGGCGTGTATCCTCACCACCTGCTCTGTCGGCACCGCGAACAGGCCGAATGGATAGTTGTCCCTCAGATGCTCCTTCTTCGTATAGGGCAGCAGCCTGACGTCGTCCAGGGTCTTGATATGGTGGGGTTTGACACCCAGGTCGTCCATGGCGTCGTGATAGAAACTCACGGTGTGATAACAGCGTTCAACGGTCGCCCGCAGGCGCTTCAGCTGCAGGGCCTGGAGATCCTCCCGAGGCATGGTTTCGACGTCGCTGTGCAGAATCATTTCTGTTCCCCGTTTATCCAATCAGATACTGAGTCCGGCCGCCGGAATACCGTGCCGGTGAAAAGCCCGACCAATACATCGTCTCCCGTCCTCACCTCCACGCTATAGAGCCCCGTCCGACCGGTCAGGTTCTCTTCCTTTGCGGTTGCGGTAAGGCGGTCGCCGAGGCGACTGCCGGCTGGAAAGTTGATCTGGGCCGAGAGGGCCACCGCCACCTTGCCGTGGGAGTTCGAGGCTACCGCGAAGGCAAAATCAGCGAGACTGAAGGTCGCGCCTCCGTGGGTGAGGCCTACGGCATTGAGCATGTCTTCTGTGACGGTCATGGAGACGCGGCAGTAACCCGGTGCCGTCTCTTCCAGCGCCATACCCAGAAGCCCGGCTAACCGGTCTTCCCGCCGCATCCATTCGCCGATCTCCTGTGCCTGTGCTGATTGCTCACCCATAAAGCAGTTATTTTAATCGTCTGGGGGCCTATAAACCAATTTTGTGTTTGTCTGCGTCACCGCATCAGGATTTTGGAAGCTCTTCGGTGATCAGGTCGTATCCCAGCTCTTTCAGATGATCATCCAGCCGCTTCGGGTTGTCGGCACGGTATCTGATGATTGCTATTCGCATCCCGGTTTCGTCGGGGGAAATCGGCGATACCACCGTTGCGATGTAACCGCCGTACTCGTTGATTGTCTTCATCAGCTTGCCCAGGGCTCCGGTTTCGTCGGGCAAATGGATCGCTATCCGCGCGGTGTCGGTCAAGTTGGAACCGGTGATCTCCAACAGAAAATCCAGAATGTCGTCTTCCGTGACCAGGCCTACGAGGCGCCCCTCATCGAGAACCGGCAGGCAGCCGACCTTGTTTTGTCGCATCAGTTTCCCGGCCTCCTCGACCAGGGTATCGGGGGAGCAGGTCACCGGACTTTTCTGCATCACTTGGTTGATGGTGATACTGGAAGTCAGGTAATTGACCTCTCCGACCGACAGGGTCGTGATATCCGACGGGCCGGAACGGGCCAGTTCTTTGTGGCTGAAAAGGCCCAGGAGCTGGTCGTTTTCATCCACCACCGGCAGGAACCGGCGATGCTTCTCCGCCATGATCTTGGCGGCGTGGGTCAGTTTGGTCGAAGCTGTGGTGGTATCCACCGGTTGTGACATGATCTGAGAAACATACATGTTGGTAAATCTTCCGTTGGTAGTGTTGACTGTGTAGTTTAGTATCCGTTCAGAAACGCGTGTTTTCCAGGAACCACGTCATCCCGGCGAATGACGGAAGATGATGTTTATGGACGGATACCAGTTTAGTCCCTTGGCACCGGGGTGGGGAGTTTTGTCCCCGTCAGTATCCCAGATATGCCTTGCGTACGGCTTCGTCGGCAAGCAAGTCTGATGAACTCGCGGACAGCACAACACGCCCGGTTTCGAGCACGTATCCCCGATTCGCGATACCCAACGCGGCCCGGGCATTCTGCTCCACCAGCAGGATGGTGACACCCTTTTTGTTCAGCCCCTGAATTACCCGGAAGATCTCCTCGACCAGCAGGGGGGCCAGCCCCATGGAGGGCTCGTCCAGGAGCAGAAGCCGGGGGCGCCCCAGAAGGGCGCGACCGATGGCGAGCATCTGTTGCTGGCCGCCGGAAAGGGTACCCGCGGTCTGTCTGGATCTCTCCTTCAAAATGGGGAACATCTCGTAGATGGATGCCAGTTCCGACTCCACCCATTCCTTGTCTCGCCGAACGGCGTAGGCGCCGAGCCTCAGGTTGTCGTCCACGCTCAAGGGTGGAAAAACCTGCCTCCCCTCCGGCACATGACAGATACCCGCACCTACGATCTGGTGGGAGGCGAGCCGGGTAATATGTCGGCCGTCAAACAGGATCTCTCCGCCGCTGGGTGTGAGCACACCTGAAAGTGTGTGAAGCAGGGTGGTCTTGCCGGCGCCATTGGCCCCCACCATGGCGACCAGTTCACCCTGTTCCACTTCAAGGGATACCTTGTTCAGGGCCTGTATCGGACCATAGTGGGTTGATAGATCCTGGATCTGCAAAAGCGGCGACTCAGAGGGCATACTGCACCTCGCCGCCCAGATAGGCCTCGATCACCCGGCGATCGTTTTGAATCTCTACGGGGGTGCCCTCTGCCAGCCGGCTACCGTAGTCGAGCACCAGAATGCGGTCGGAGACCTGCATTACCAGGCCCATATTGTGTTCCACAAGCAGCACCGTGATACCCGATTCGCAGATACGGCGAATGAGCTTGCGCATCTCCAGGGTTTCCGTGTCGTTGAGCCCGGCTGCGGGTTCGTCCATCAACAGCAGCTTCGGCTCTACCGCCAGCGCCCGCGCAATCTCGAGACGTTTGAGCACGCCGTAGGGCAGGGAGCCGGCCTCCTGACCGATGAACTTATCCAGGTGGCAGATTGCGAGGGCCTCCCGCGCCCATTGCCGGGAAAGCTTTTCCTCACGCTTTATCCGGGGCAACCTTAGGGCCGCACTGAACAGCCCGGTGCGGGTGCGCAGATGACAACCCACCATGACATTGTCCAGCACGCTCATATTGAAAAACATCTGCAGGTTCTGGAAGGTCCGCGAGACGCCCAGTGCTGCTACCTGGTGGGGCTGGCGGCCCACGACCCCCTGATCCATGAAGCGGATACTGCCATCGTCCGGGTGGTAGATGCCCGAGAGCATATTGAACAGGGTGGTCTTGCCCGCACCGTTGGGGCCGATCACCGAGTAGACCTGTCCTGGCGGCACGTCAAAACTGAGATCGGCGATGGCGGTCACACCCCCGAAGGATTTTGTCAGCGCCTCGACTTCGAGCAGGGCCATTACTCTCCCACCGCGCCAAAAGCGGCGGACCGTCTCCGATTCAGCCACCGAAGGACCAGATTTTGAAGGCCGACGAACAAGCCCTGGGGAAGAAATATCATCATCAGCATGAGAATCGCGCCGAAGATCATGACCTCGAAGTCTTCGAACACCACCAGCAGTTCAGGCAGAAGGGTGAGGATCAAGGCACCGAATACGGCGCCGTATGTGGAGGCCATGCCACCGAGTACCACCATGGTGACCAGCTCGATGGAGAAGAAGAAATTGAAGGAGTCCGGACTGATGAATGATTGCTGGTGACAAAAAAGACCGCCGGCCAGTGATGCGATGAGGGCGGCCAGCACGAATACGCCGGTCTTCGCCGCCGTCGTATTGATGCCCATCATCTCGGCCGCAACTTCCGAACCATGCAGGGCGCGCAGGGCGCGTCCGCTGCGGGAATCTATGATGTTCAGCGCCAGCCATACCACGCCAAGCAGGGTTGCCCCCATCATCCAGTACCACCTCAGGTCAGTGTCCAGTGCCCAGCCGAACAGGGACAGGGTGGGGATGCCGCCGAGTCCGTCCGGCCCTCCGGTGAGCTGATCACCCTGAACCAGGATGATGTTGATGATGATGCCCAGTCCCAGGGTGGCCATGGCCAGGTAGTGACCCTTCAGGCGCAGTATCGGGCGGGATACGAGAAAAGACACCAGGCCGGTCAGTGCCAGCCCGGCCATGATCGCAGCCCAGGGATCCCAGCCGTAGCGGGTTGTGAGGATTGCGGAGGTATAAGCACCTATGCCGAAGAAGGCTGCATGGCCGAGGGATATCTGTCCCGCATAGCCCATAAGCAGGTTCAAACTGACCGCGAGGATGGCGTGCAGCAGCGCTGTTACCCCGACCACCGTGACGTAATAGTTGTCCGGGAACAGGATCGGCAGCACCACCACGATAGTCGCCAGAAGACAAAGACCGGCCAGCCGCCTCATACCCGCTCCGAGGTGGCCTTGCCGAAAAGACCGCTGGGCCGGAAAAAGAGTACCAGCAGCAGGATGATGAAGCCGATGGCGTCCTTGTAACCGGAGGAGATCAGGCCTGCCGCCAGGGATTCGATCAGGCCCAGCAGAATCCCCCCCGCCACGGCGCCCATGGGATTGCCGAATCCACCAAGAATGGCAGCGGAAAACCCCTTGAGGCCGAGCATGACGCCTGCATCGTAAGAGGTGAAGGTGATGGGGGTGACCAGGATGCCGGCCATGGCGCCCAAAAAGGCCGACAGCCCATAGGCGATCAGCATCATCATACCCACATTGATGCCTACCAGTTGTGCCGCCGTGCGATTACAGGAGCAGGCCAGGATCGCCTTCCCGAGGGTTGTGTGGTTGAAAAACCAGTGAACACCAAGCACCAGGAATGCCGCCCCCCCCATGACCCAGAGATTCTGGGGCAGCAGTGTGGCTTTGCCTATGTGGATGGGCTGTTCACCGGAGAAATGGGGCATGGCGAAAATGCTTTTGCCCCAGAGCAGCAAGGCCACGCCACGAAGAAAGATCGAGGCGCCAATGGTAATGATGATGGTGGTGACCACTGAAGCGCCCCTCGCCGGTGCAATGGCAAATCGCTGCAGCAGGATGCCTACCCCAATGGTGACCAGCACGGCCAGGGGCAGGGAGAGGAAAACGGGAATGCCGTCTCCGGCAGACATGGCTATTGCACTCATGGCGCCCATCATCACGAACTCCCCCTGGGCAAAATTCACCACATCGGAGGCGTTGTAGATGATGGAAAAACCCAGGGCCACCAAAGCATAAGTGGCGCCGACGGTGACGCCGGTAAGTACGAATTGAAGGATCTGGTCAAACATGGATGGATGTAAAAAACCAGGAGCGGGCTTGCCCGCTCCTGGTTTGTCCGGGTGAACCCGGTTTTTACTTCACGATGGTCCAGTTACCGTTTTTGATTTCCAGCATTTTGAAGGCCTTGAGGCTGAGACCAAGGTGGTCGCGCGGGCTCATGTTGTAGATGCCGCCGGTACCGATAAAGCCCCGGGTCTTTTCGATTTCGTCGCGGACCTTTGCCTTGTCGGTGGACCCCGCCCGCTCAATGGCTTCGAGGGCTATGTGAAGTCCGTCGTATGCGTGGCCGCCGAAGGTGGATACGGGACCGTACTTGGCCTCGAACTTATTCTTGTAAGCGAGCAGAACCGGTTTCTGGGGATCGGAGTCCGGCAGCATATCGGCCACCAGCAGGGCAGAGGCGGGCAGACGCACGCCTTCTGCGGCATCGCCGGCCAGTTCGATGAATTTCTTGGATGCCACGCCGTGAGACTGATAAAGCGGCAGATCTATACCGAGTTGCCGCACGTTCTTGGTGACAATGGCGGGACCGGTGCCAAAACCGAAATTGAGGATTGCCTGGGCGTCGGTGTCCCGAATCTTGGTCAGCTGGGCTGTCATGTCGGTGTCTTTTGCGCCGTATGATTCGTCGGACACAATCTCAATACCATATTGCCGGGCCAACTGCAGGCTCTGTGTACGACCTGACTTGTCGAAGCCGCCGCTGCCGCTGATCAGGGCAACCTTGGTGATTCCCCGCTGCTTCATGTCACCATAAATCTTGGCGGCTGCCATGGCGTCGGTATGGGGCATTTTGAAGGTCCAGTACTGGACTGGGCTGATGATCTTGACCGAGCCCGCCAGCGATATGAAGGGGGTCTTCGCCCTGTCGACCAAGGGCATTACCGCAAGGGTGGATCCCGATGTTGATCCGCCAACGATCACGTCCACCTTGTCTTTCTGGATCAACCGCTTGGCAAAGTTGACTGATTTTTTGGGGCTACCGCCGTCATCATAATGTACTAGCTCGATCTGTCTGCCTATCACGCCACCCTTGGCGTTTATTTCTTCAATATACATCTGAAGTGTCTTGAGTTCCGGGTCGCCGAGGAACGAAGCTCCACCGGTTACAGCCAGAAAGCTGCCGATCTTGATTGGCTCGGCGGCAGGTGCCTGCCCGGCAGCCAGTGTCAGAAGCAGACTGGCTGTCAGTGTGGTCAGTATCTTGCGAACGTTCATTGATATCTCCTCTCTAGCTTTATGTTTACTACCGAATCTTATTTAGATGTGCGCGGTGCGCTTCTTCTCGTGCCGGGATATCCTGGTTGACCACCAGATGGTGGCAGGCCCGCCGGTTCATTTGATACCAGCCGCCGGATTGTGGAAATAAAGGGGGAATATTAAAGGGAATTGCAGCCCGAGCAAAGTCATTATGCATGACGGGCAAAGACAAAGCCCCCGAGAAGGGGGCTTTATTACGAGGAGTTAGGGGGGAAGTGACGCTACCGCTGTTGTTCAGGGGGTTCCAAAATCAAACCCGTTACCGGCCTGGTATCCCGACAGAATTCTGTTTTACGGTAAGCGACCGAAGGAGACATCAAGCGCTGAGATGTTTCTTTATCTTCGTCATGGCCGCTTTCTCGACCTGGCGGATTCGCTCTGCTGAAACGCCGTACTTGTCCGCCAGTTCGTGCAGCGTCGCCTTTTTCTCAGAGAGCCAGCGTGCCTCCAATATCGCGCGGCTGCGCTCATCCAGACCTTCCAGGGCACTGTACAGCTGTTCTTTCTCGTTATCTTCAGTGTCCAGCTTCTCGATACGCGTAGCCGGCTCCATCCTCAGATCCGGCAGATAGGCTGCCGGTGCAACCGGGGCGCCATCCTCATTTTCCATGCCGGGGGCTACATCGAACGCCACATCGTAGTTGCTCAGCCGTGATTCCATTTCGAGTACAGTTTCCGGCTTGACCCCAAGTTCTTTGGCAACACCCTCCACCTCTTCCCGGGTGAACCAACCCAGGCGTTTCTTGGAACTGCGGAGGTTGAAGAAGAGTTTGCGCTGGGATTTCGTCGTGGCCACCTTGACGATACGCCAGTTTCGAAGAACAAATTCGTGTATCTCCGCCTTGATCCAGTGGACCGCGAAAGATACCAGCCGGACGCCGATATCAGGGTTGAAGCGTTTTACGGCCTTCATCAGGCCCACGGTTCCTTCCTGAATGAGATCCGGCAGAGCCAGTCCGTACCCGGAATATCCACGGGCAATCTTCACGACGAAGCGAAGGTGAGACAGCACCAGCTGCCGTGCTGCCTCCATGTCGTCGTTGTCACGAAGACTCACGGCCAGATCATGCTCCTCCTCCGCAGTCAACATGGGCAACTGATAGATTGCACTGATGTACGAATCTATATTGCCTGTCGGCAGGATGGTTCTGATCGCAAGTTCCTGACTCATTCCTTTATCCTACTAAATTAGTCTGACTTTATTTTAGCACTCGGGCCTGGTGAGTGCCAATGATTTTTACGGCCACACAATGAGATTCCTGAATCCGGAAATAGTTCCCGGAAAGATGCTAATTCCGATTCAGGTAAGAGATTGTGCAACTATCTGTATTTTATTGGTATTATTTGTAATTCGGATCAGCCCCTAGGATGTGCTGAGCTTAGCGAAGCGCATCTGCCGCAATCGATGCGGTTCGTGTTACTCACCACATCCTACGGTGTGCTGGGTGATGCCGGATCAACTTGGCTCGATCTCGTTCAGATGTCGGCCCACGGCGACCCAGGAACCGCCCAGTCCGAGCAGTGTGCTTCCGCCAATGAGAATCAGGGAGGCATCGAGGCCCATTCCCGACAGCTCAAATGTACTCTGGTACAGCCCGGCAAGCCTGGCTACCGGGGGGTCCAGCAGACCGACGCCAAGAACCACCAGAAACCAGGCCAGGATACCGCCGAAGAGACCATACAAAAGGCCTGCGTAGAGAAAAGGGCGCCGAATGAACGCATTGGTGCCGCCGATAAGCTTGGTGATCTCTATTTCCGCATGACGATGCTGAATCTCCAGGCGTATGGTATTGACCACAATCAGCAATACCGCCAAGCCCAGCAGGGTGGCCAGCACGGCTATTGCCCGTCGGGCAATGTCGGTAATGGCGTGGAAGCGCCTGACCCACTGTAAGTCCAGCTGTGCCAGCTCCACCGGCCGCAACGCCCGTAATGCCGACAGCATCGATTCGGCGGCCTCAGGCGTGCTGTGATCGGTGGTGGGTTCCACCACTATAACCGCCGGTAACGGATTTCCCCCAAGGGCCCGGAGGGCATCTGAGAAACCGCTGAAACGCTGAAACTCCTCGAGGGCGTTGTCTCTGTCGATCAGCCTGACACTGCTGATGTCGGCCCTGAGACCCAGTTCCCGGGTCAATTCCCCGGCTTCCCGGGCGCTGGTCTCCTGATGGAGAAACAGGGAGATGGTTGCGGCCCCATCCCAGCTGCCGCTCAACTCCTGGACATTCTGGAGCAGCAGGTAAAGTCCCGCGGGAAGGGCCAGGGAAATGCCGATGACAGCAGACGTCATCAGTGTGGAAAGGGGTGCGCGGGCGAGCCGACCCAGACTGGACAGCGCAACCTGCAGATGGCGAAGCAGCCATACATGGAGGTGCAGCCGACGGCGGCGGCTGATATGTGCAGACTTTTTCCGACGCTTTTCCCGTTTCATATCCGCATAGTGTTGACAGGCCCTTGGCCCTTGGCCCTTGTATCCTGTGCAAGGCGGCCCCCGTCGAGAGTCAGGATGCGTTTGTTGAGGGTGCTGATCAGATCCAGATTATGGGTGGCGATCAGAAGTGTGACACCCACCTGGTTGAATTGGTCGAACAGACCCATGATCTCCCTGGACAGGTCGGGATCCAGGTTCCCAGTGGGTTCGTCCGCAAGAACGACGGGGGGTTTGCTGACCACGGCACGGGCAATACCCACCCGCTGCTGTTCGCCTCCGGACAAGGTGACCGGATAGGCCTTCTCCTTGGTCAACAGCGATACCTTGTCCAGGGCTGCACGCACACGCCGGCTGGTTTCGCTGTGACCCACTCCGGCAACCACCAGCGGCATGGCCACGTTGTCGAACACCGTGCGGTCGTGCAAAAGGCGGTGGTCCTGAAAGATCATGCCCACTTCCCGACGGTGGAAGGGGATCTGGCTCCTTTTCAACCGGGTCAGGTTTCTACCGCCCACGCGGACCTGGCCCCGGGTACTGCGCTCAAGTAATCCAATGAGTTTCAGCAGGGTGCTTTTTCCGGCACCGGAATGTCCGGTAAGGAACACCATCTCGCCTGCTTCTACATGGAGATTGATTTCGCTCAGCCCCCGGTGCCCGCCGGGATAGCTCTTGGTGACATTGTCGAAAAAAATCATCTGCCCGGTATCCTGGGGCCCATTTTGTATCCGGCTAACTCTCGAACAGGGCGTCGACGAATGCTTCGGGATCGAACGGGCGCAGGTCCTCGATAGCCTCTCCGACACCCACGAATCGTATGGGCATTCCCAGACCGGCGGCAATTGCAAACACGATACCCCCCTTGGCGGTTCCGTCCAACTTGGTCAGGGTGATGCCCGTGACGCCGACGGATTCGTGAAATCGCCTGGCCTGGTTCAGGGCATTCTGCCCGGTACTGGCGTCTATCACCAGCATAACCTCATGGGGTGCCTCGGGGTCGATTTTTTTCAGAACCCTGGCGATTTTTGCCAACTCATCCATGAGATTTGTCTTGGTATGAAGTCGGCCGGCCGTGTCCGCGATCAGCACATCCACATTTCTGGCGGTGGCGGCCTGCAGGGCATCGAATACCACAGAGGCGGAGTCAGCCCCACTGTGCTGGGCGATTACGGGGATCCGGTTGCGTTCCCCCCAGGCTTGCAGCTGTTCGACGGCAGCGGCGCGAAAAGTGTCCCCGGCCGCGAGCATAAGGCTTTGCCCTTCCTCCTGCAGGAGTTTCGCGAGTTTGCCTATAGTGGTCGTTTTTCCCGCGCCGTTTACTCCCACCATCATGATCACCTGGGGTTTTCCGGCCGCGGCCTCCCGGACAGGCATCTTGCTGTGTGAAAGAATTTCCAAAAGCTGTTGCTTGAGAACGTTGGCCAGGGCCTCCGGATTGGAGAGTTCCCTACGCTTTACCCGCTGGCTAAGGTCGTCGATGATGTCCGTTGTGACATCAACGCCTACGTCGGCCGTCAGAAGCAGCGTTTCCAGGTCTTCGAGCAGATCCTCGTCGATCTCTCTCTTTCCAAGGACTAGGTCGGCGAGTCTGCCGGAGAAATTCCCGCGGGATTTCGTCAGGCGTTTTCTAAAGCGGGCATAAAGACCTTTTTTTTCTTCCTCCGGCTGCCCTCCGGACGAGGTCTGGTCACCAGAAGGTCCTTTTTTGCGTCTTCCGAATCCCAGCATTTCTCATTTATCCTGTGCGACCGCGGAACCCAGGGGGCGCCGTCTTGTCTGTATCTCGAAGATCCTGTTTGGACATCGGGGGCGTGGTTTGCAAGAATCGGCCCTCGTCTGTCGAGGCGAAATCCTAACATCTTGTGGAGTTTCAACCTATCCCACAGTGGGTTTGAGGGAGTAAATGATGATAAGAGTCTTTGGGGCGATGCTGTTTCTCGTGGCTCTCCCGGGCCTGGCCAAGGGGCCGGTACACGAGTTTCTCCTGGATAATGGCCTCAAAGTCATCGTCAAGGAGGACAACCGGGCTCCCATCGTGGTCAGCCAGGTTTGGTACAAGGTGGGTGCATCCTATGAACCCGCAGGCGTCACGGGCGTATCCCACGTCCTCGAGCATATGATGTTCAAGGGTACCGATGACCATCCTCCCGGTGAGTTTTCCAGAATCATCGCCGCTAACGGGGGGCGGGAGAACGCATTCACCGGGCGTGACTACACCGCCTACTTCCAGACGCTTTCCAGGGACCGATTGGAAATCTCATTCGAACTGGAAGCGGATCGAATGCGCAACCTGACCCTGGGACAAAAAGAGTTCGCAAAAGAGATCGAAGTGGTAAAGGAGGAGCGCAGACTCAGAACGGAGGACAAGCCCACGTCCCTCACGTACGAGCAGTTGTCTGCGGTCGCCTATCGCAATCTTCCCTACGCAAACCCGGTAATCGGCTGGATGAGTGATCTGGAGAACATGACCGTGGAGGATCTGAAACACTGGTACCGTCTTTGGTATGCGCCGAACAATGCCACGTTGGTGGTGGTGGGAGATGTTGATCCGCAGGAGGTGCTTAAGCTGGCCAAGCGCCATTTTGGACCCCTGAAATCCGAAAAGATCCCCGTCCAGAAACCCCGTGTCGAACCCCCCCAGCGAGGGGAGACCCGCGTGACGGTGCGGGCACCGGCAAAGGAGCCTTACGTGGTTTTCGGTTATAAGACGCCGGTACTGGCCCAGGCGCAAACCGAATGGGAGCCCTATGCCCTGGAGATGCTCAGCTCCATTCTGGATGGAGGCAGCAGTGCCCGATTCACGCGGAGTCTGGTAAGGGGAGAGGAGATTGCCGCATCTGCTGGTGCATCCTACAGCGCCTTCTCGCGACTGCCGGGGATGCTTCTGGTGGATGGGTCGCCGGCACCCGGCCACGATATCGGACAACTGGAACAGGCACTGAGGGCCCAGGTCGAACTGCTGAAGAAAGAACTGGTCAGCGAGCAGGAACTGGAGCGGGTGCGTGCTCAGGTGATCGCGGGCAAGACCTACGAGCTGGATTCCGTGTTCTCTCAGGCCATGCAGATCGGTACCCTGGAGACCATAGGGCTGGATTGGCGGCTCATAGACGAATATGTGGAGCGCATCGGACAGGTTACCCCGGAACAGGTGCGTCAGGTGGCGCGGAAGTATCTTAAGGATGATTACCTTACGGTTGCCGTTCTGGACCCTTTGCCTCTGGATAACGACAAACCGCTGGCCGCGGCAGGAGGTCATCATGGTGCTCACTAGGGGGGTAGCCATTTGCCTGTGGAGTCTACTGGTGGCTGGACTTCCGGCATTCCAGGCAGCAGCCGGGCCGGAGATTCAGGAATGGACCACCGAAAACGGTGCCCGCGTCCTGTTCGTGGAGGCATCGGACCTGCCGATGGTCGATGTGCGCGTCGTGTTCGATGCCGGCAGCGCCAGGGACGGGGACACCCCGGGACTGGCCAACATGACAAACCAACTGCTCACCGAAAGTGCGGGTGAGTGGAACACGGATCAGATTGCCGAACGCATGGAGGCCGTGGGTGCAGAGCTGGGCAGGGGGGCCGGTCGGGATAGGGCCTGGGTTTCATTGAGAACCCTGACTGAGCCGAGAGCCTTCGAGACATCGGTTGAGACCATGACTGTCCTGTTGAACTCCCCCAGGTTCAAATCCAATGAACTGGAACGGAGGCGCAAACTTATGCTGACCGCCGTCCGGCGGGGTGAGCAGAAACCGGGCACGGTGGCGAGCAAGGCATTTTACCGGGCGCTGTTCGGGGAGCATCCTTACGCCACCCCGCAAGGGGGGACCCTGGAGTCTCTTCCGGCCATTTCCCGGGAACAGGTGGTGGCATTCTATAAACGCCATTATGTTGCCAAAAACGCGCTTGTGGTGATCGTGGGCGCCCTGGACAGGCAAGGGGCGGAGCAGTTGGCGAAAAGGCTGGTCAGCAGCCTGCCGATGGGGGAAAAGGTCCGGGAACTGCCCAAGGTAAAGATGCTGGAGCAGGAAAAGGTCATCAAGCGCAGTTTTCCCTCCAGCCAGAGCCACATCCTCATGGGCCAGCCCGGCATGCACCGCGGCGATCCCGACTATTTCGTTCTGTACCTGGGAAACCATATTCTGGGTGGTTCCGGTCTGGTTTCACTGCTCAGTGAACAGGTGCGCGAACAGCGGGGGCTGTCTTACAGCGTCTACAGCTATTTCTCTCCCATGCGCCGCGACGGCCCGTTCATCGCGGGTGCCCAGACCCAGAACGCCAAGGCCCGGGAGGCCATGGATGTTATGCGGGCCACTTTGAAACGATTCATTGACGAAGGGCCAACGGAGGAGGAACTGACGGCGGCAAAGAAGAATATCACGGGAGGGTTTCCCCTGCGCATCGCCAGCAACGGAAAGATTGTGGGATACCTGGCGATGATAGGGTTTTATGGGCTCCCGTTGGATTATCTGGATACGTTTACGGGCCGAATCGAGGCGATTACCGCGGAGCAGATACAGGACGCCTTTCGCCGCCGGCTGCATCCGGAACGCTTCGTTACCGTGGTTGTGGGCGATGGGAAAGCGGCACAACCCGAGGGCTGAAAGAGGCGGGGAGACCCCAGGACAGACCAATCGGGTTCGCATCATCGGGGGTGAACACCGCGGTCGCAGGCTTGGTTTTCCTTCTGTACCCGGGCTCAGGCCAACGCCTGACATTGTCCGCGAAACGCTGTTTAACTGGTTGCAGCCGGTTTTGCCCGGTGCCGTCTGTCTTGATCTGTTTGCGGGAAGCGGCGCGCTAGGCCTGGAAGCCGCCTCTCGGGGTGCGGGCAGGGTGACCATGGTGGACAGCTCCGCTGTCGTGGCCGCACAGATAAGGGAGAACGTGGAACTCCTGCGCCTGAAACAGGTGCGGGTGGAGCAGGCGGATGCCTCGTCATGGCTTGAGCGAACGACCCCGGAGCCGGCCGATATTGTTTTCCTCGACCCCCCCTACGATGATGGCAATCTGCTGGAGGCTTCCTGCACGCTGCTGGAACGCGGGGGTTGGCTCAAGTCGGATGCACGGATATATATAGAGGTGGAAGCGGGGAGCCCCCTTGCGACCCCTGGCGCGCTCTGGAATCAGATACGTCAGAAACGCTCCGGCAAAGTATGCTATTCCCTCTACAGCAACCGGCGACCCGGGTAATCGTTTGCCTGCCCACCAGCCGGCTGACAGGTTCAGGGGGGTTCTAAGGGGTCTGCGAAAAGGCGTGGGAAGTTGGAAGTGGCCACCGTTCTTGTCGGAGGCGTACCGGATCGCATGAGATTTATCATTTGACTTGACCGTTGGCGGTATTATCATCGCGCCAACCTTGAATGGAACAATCCCATGAAAATAGCCGTCTATCCCGGTACTTTCGACCCGATCACTAACGGCCACACGGATATTATTTCCCGGGCGACCATATTGTTCGACAAAGTGATCGTCGCTATTGCGGCCAGTCCGGGCAAGGCACCGAGGTTTCCTCTCAGTAAGAGGGTCGATCTGGCACAGCAGGTGCTCGGGGGGATTAAGAACGTGGAAATCATGGAGTTCGATTCGCTTCTGGTGGATTTTGCCCGGCAGTGCGATGCTTATGTGATTTTGCGTGGGTTGCGGGCGGTGTCGGATTTTGAGTACGAGTTTCAGCTGGCTGGCATGAACCGCAGACTTGCACCGGATGTCGAGACATTGTTCCTGACGCCGGCCGAACAGTTTGCCTACATCTCCTCGACGCTGGTGAGGGAGATTGCCGGTCTTGGGGGTGATGTTTCGGAATTCGTGCACCCCTGTGTGGTTGAGGCCCTGAAGCATTAGTGAACAGCCCGGGGCAGACGTCCCTGGCGTAAGTGGTTTGGCAGGGCTCGGCACGCCGGGATGAATGGACCGGGAAGTATCTGTTTTCTTTTTGTAGAATGTACACTCACCCCGTCAGGATTGGGTGCAGGATCAGGAGTTTGAAGCATGGCTTTGTTAATTACCGACGAATGCATCAATTGCGATGTGTGCGAACCCGAATGCCCCAATGGGGCGATTTATCAGGGTGACGAGATCTATGAAATAGATCCCGATCTCTGCACCGAGTGTATCGGGCACTACGACACCCCCCAGTGTGTGGAGGTGTGCCCGGTCGACTGCATTCCCAAGGATCCTGATCACGAGGAGTCGGAAAAGGAACTGACGGCCAAGTATGAACGACTTCAGGCCGAGGAATAACGCGAGTCCGCGGACGAAGAAGCGCGGATATTCCCTTGGGAGGCGCTAAAGTGAAATTCAGTCCATGCCGGGATGCCTGCACCCATGACGGCACCCACTGCCAGGGGTGCGGCCGCAGTCATAAGGAAGTTGCCCGAACCAAGGCGCTGGTCGCCTCCGTGGTTCAGTTCACCCTGGATAACGAATTCGAGAATATCGAAGAATTCACCACCTACGTCGGTATCAAAGCTGCCAGGAAAGTACGTGCGGCCCTTGCCGAGCGGGAAGCTGGCAACCCGGGTATCGGGATCAAGATAGGGAAGTAAGCCCCGCAGCCGGACCGGCGGGCAGCCGGTAAACATTTTCTGTGCGATGCCATGCCCGAACTTCCTGAAGTTGAAACCACGCGAAGGGGAATTGAGCCCCACATCAAGGGCCTGCGAGTCGAGGCCGTAAAGATCAGGAATTCACGCCTGAGATGGCCCGTACCCCCAACACTGCCCGACAGCCTTATCGGTCGGCAGATCCTGGAGGTGGAGAGGAGGGGCAAGTACCTGCTGTTCCGAACCGATGGGGCAGAGACCATGATCGTCCACCTTGGAATGTCCGGCTCCCTTTCTATTTCGAAGGACACAAACAGCACAGGGGCGCCAGGACCCCACGACCATCTTGACTGGCTGTTTCCCGGCGGTATCTGCATGCGGTTGCGGGACCCGCGTCGTTTCGGCGCGGTATTGATGACAGAAGGCGACCCACTGGCACATCCCCTGCTGCGGCATCTGGGTCCGGAACCCCTTGAATCCGGGTTCACGTCGGATTACCTCCATGCAACCGCCCGCTCCCGGCGAGTGACGATCAAACAGCTCATCATGGACAGCCGGGTTGTGGTGGGTGTGGGGAACATCTATGCCAGCGAAGCGCTTTTTCTCAGCGGCATCCGCCCCGGCCGTGCTTGCCATCGGGTCTCCCGGCTCCGTTGCCATGTCCTCAGGGATGCCATAGTTCATGTGTTGAGAGAGGCGATCGGGCAGGGTGGCACCACATTGCGTGATTTCGTGCGTGAGGATGGACGGCCGGGATACTTTCAACAACAGTTGAAGGTTTACGGTCGCAGCGGACTCCCCTGTCATAACTGTGGTGCCCCGGTGCGCCAGCGCAGGATCGGCCAAAGGTCGAGCTTTTATTGCCCGGTCTGCCAGCGCTGAAACCATGCGAACTTAGGGCATCACGTAATCTTTTGCGGGTGCCAGCAGGTGGTGGGGAAAGTGATCATTGATCAGGTGCAGTGTGTCGCCCACCAGCACGTAACGACGATGATCGATGGGGTGCGTTCCGCCAATCTTGAGCAGCGTGTCATTGAGCCGGAGTTCGGCCATAGGAGGTTCCAGTCCGAATTCTGCCCGGTCGGCATCAGGCAGCGGAAAGCGCTCGGTGCTGGCAGTGTTGGCGATCTTCAGCAGGCGTTCTATCTTTGGGCCGTTGCCACTGGCGGCATGGGGTTGAATCATCTGCCAGGAGCCGTTTCTCTTCTCCAGGGTAAGGGCCTCGCCGTTGCGGACAGTTAGTTCGATTTTTCTGACCTGACCGGGTTCCAGGGAGGTCAGCAGGGACATTCGACTCTCGGGTATCGGGTCCTGCCATACCCAGGCGAAGATTCCGAGTGAGGCGACCAGGAGAAAAAGCCCGAGATTGGTGATATCCCTGGGATTCACAGTCTTCGTCGATGCCACCAGACAAGGATGCCGGTCAGCAGCAGCCCGGCGGGCAGCAGGATCAGAAAAACCAGTCCAATGAAACTGCCGGCAGCCTGCGACAGATCGAAGGTGCGGTCCCGAGAGATACTGGACGGGATATCCATCAGTCTTTCTTCCCAGGTGAGCCAGCGGACCAGGTTCAGTCCCAGATCCAGATTGCCGCCGTTGCCGAGAAAGGTATTGGAGAGAAAATCACCGTCCCCGATCACCATCAAGCGCTGCTGACGCCCCTTGTACTCGCGGGTAAAGGCGATGCCGACAGACAGCGGGCCGGCGCGCTCCCCAAGTGAGGGATCCCGGCTGATCTCACCTTTAAGCGTGCCGGTTTCGTTCCAACTGTTGGGTAGCGTGCCCAGCAGGGGTGTTGCTTTCCAGTCCCCGTTCTCCACGGCCTCAATGGCTGCCGCCTGAGGATAGAGGCTGGTCAGATCGAAAGACTTGGTCGCCGGGTGCTCCGGGTAGCGGGGAACCAGTACCATTGTCGGATCATCGAGCCCCAGGCTCGCGGCATTGGCGTCCACCAGGGTGCCCGGCAGGACCTGCATGCCGATGGCAGCGGCAATCGGCTCCAGTCCCTGCTGGGCGCCAGGTTCCATCAGCCACAGCAGGTTTCCACCCGCTTCGATGTAATTCAGCAGCAGTCTGGTTTCCGCTTCCAGGTAGGGGTGCTGGGGACTGGCGATGACCAGCAGCGCGGTGTTGGTAGGCACGAGAGCCTCGGCGGCCAGGTTGAGTGCCTGAACTTTGTAGCCCTTGCGCCGCAGTTGTTCGCCGAACAACCCCAGGTCGTGGTTTACCTGACCCTCGAGTCGCCGTTCGCCATGGCCTTGAAGGGCCAGGATCCACCGCTCATCGGTTTGCAGCAGGCGCTGGATCGCGTCGCCGAGGCTCTGTTCATTGATCTCCCGCAGCAGTTCACTGCGGCCCTGGTATTCCAGACGCATTTCACCTGAGACCCTGATGCCCAGTTTCCTTGTGAGGGCTGGGTTTCGTGAAGGATCGACGAACGCCAGGCTGATATCCGGGCGATGGCGGCGATACCGCTCGACGATGTCGGTAATCTGCCGCCTGAGCCTGGGTTCCCCGGGTACGAACGCTGTGATTTTCAAGGGTGATTCCAGTCTTTCCAGTATCAATACACTGCCAGGACTCAGGCTGTTTTGTGCATTGTCCGACCAATCCCAGACCCAGTTATGACGGGTGCCCAGCCAGCCGATCAGCAGCACACCAATACCGAGCAACAGGTAAAAAAACAGGTTTTGCAGGCGGGCTTTCCTGTTGTGCTGTTTCATCCCTGGCTCAGCCGAAAGTCCGAAGGGTGTCCAGGCGGCGGATTGTCAGCGTCAGGCAGAGACCCGTCAGCAGCAGGAAATAGAGAATATCGCTGCTGAATACGAGGCCACTGGCCAGGCGTTGAAAATGACCGGACATCCCCAGATGGGAGAACAGGCTGCCGCCGGCCAGATCCAGAACCCACAGGAGGAGCAGCACGCCATAGCTGCTGACCGCGGCGATTGCCGGTTGCCGGGTAAGGCTTGAAAAATACAGCCCTACCGCTCCGTAGGCGGACAACAACAGCACCAGTCCCAGAATGCAGGCGGCCAGGGTGCCCAGATCGAGTTTCCCCCCCATGAGCAGCGACAGGGGCATAAGCACAATCAACAGCAGCAGGACGCCCAACAACGTCAGCACCGACAGAAACTTTCCAAACACTATCTGGGTGACAGATACGGGGGAGGAGAGCAGCAGGCTGAAAGTGCCGCTGCTAAATTCGCGGGCGAACAGACCCATGCAAAGCATCGGTACAATCAGCATCAGGATCATGGCGGCGGAACCGAATTGGGGCACCACCAGGATGGCTGTAATGCCGGGTGCGTTCTCCAGAGCAGCCAGTCGGGGCTGTATTTGTATGAACTCTTCCAGGCGGATCAGAAATAGCCAGGCGAGCAGGAGCATGGATACCGACATCAGAATCCATGCCAGCGGTGACAGGAACAGGCTTCTAAGCTCTCGTCCTGCGACGCTCAGAATCATAACGGGGTTTCCCTGGTCGTGTGCCGCGTGAAAATCCGCTCAAGTTCCGTAGTGCCGGAGGTGAGTTCCTCCAGATCCCAGCCGCTGCTGACGATGCGTTCGGCGATGACGCACGCGGTGGCATCGTCTTCCAGTTCCAGGCGAAAACGGTGTTCTCCCAGGGAGTCTGCCGAACAGACTCCGGGCAGTTTTCCGATTGCCTCCAGTGCCGGCGGCCTTCCCAGACGGATGAGAAGAATGCCGCCTTCGTGCCGTGTCAACTGTTCCAGGGGCGCCGATGTCGCGAGCCGTCCCTCGTTCATGATATATACCCGATCGCAGACGGCCTTTACCTCCTGGAGTATATGGGTGGATAGAATGATGCCGTGGTGCTTCCCCAGTTCACGAATCAGGCCCCTGAACTCGAGTATCTGATTGGGATCCAGCCCGCTGGTCGGTTCGTCGAGTATGATAGCTCCGGGTTCGTGGACAATCGCCTGTGCAATGCCCACTCGCTGCCTGTAACCCTTTGACAGATTACCGATCAGCCGCCCTCCGTGATCAGAGAGACCGCAGCGGCCTTTGACCTTTTGCAGTGCGCCCGCGCGTTTGTGTACGGCCACTCCCCTGAGTCCCGCGCAATACCCAAGGTATTCGTCTACCGTCAGTTCCGGATAAAGGGGGGGTACCTCGGGCAGGTAACCCAGGTTTTTCTTGGCCCGCCGCGGGTGTTTTTTCAGGTTGATGCCGCTCAGCCAGATATCTCCTGCGCTGGGTGCAAGGGCACCACTGAGCATGCGCAGGGTGGTGGATTTTCCGGCGCCGTTTGGGCCCAGAAGGCCGAGGATCTCTCCGCGATTAAGATCGAAGGCCATGTCCCTGACGGCGCAGAACTCCCCGAAATACCGGTGCAGGCCGATGGCTTTTATCAGCGGTTGCTCCATCCCCTCTCTTCATTGGCAATAATTAACCGTCAGATAGTATCCGTTCCCGGCAAAATGCTAAACCTGTTTTTCGCTGCCAGGTAGGGTATAAGGGAGTGGGAGTCGGAATCTGTGATCCGGGAGCTATACTTTATTCCAGGGAGTCTGATATCCGCTCGGCCAGAATTAATCACAGGTTCCCCAGGCAGGACCCAATAAACTGAAATACCCGGATCTGATATAGGGGAGGATTCCATGATCTGCCGCCGACTGGTACTGTCACTCCTGCTTACCTTTATCGGGCTGCCTGCAACACAGGCGGCGGATATCGTTATCGGTACGGCAAGCAAATCCGGTGTCTATTTTCAGGTGGGGCGGGCGCTTTGCCGATTGATTGAACGCAGTTCCAAAGGCCTGAGCTGCGAAGCCCTTGAGACCGCGGGTTCTGTTTTCAACCTCCAGAATGTCCAGGTGGGCGCCCTGGAGCTGGGGCTGGTGCAGTCGGACATACAGTTTCACGGGGTCAATCGCAGCGGACCTTTCAGGTTTGTCGACGCACCCCATGACAATGTGCGTGCACTGTTTTCCCTCTATACCGAACCCTTTACCCTGGTGGCACGCCGCGATTCGGGGATCCGAAACCTGGATGACCTGAAGGGGCGCCGCGTCAATATCGGAAATCCCGGGTCGGGCCAACGGGCCACCATGGAAGTCGTGATGGATGCCAAGGGCTGGAGCAAGGATGATTTCCAGCTGGCGACCGAATTACCGGCATCCCAGCAGTCCCTGGCCTTGTGTCACAACCGGGTCCAGGCCATGGTTTACACCGTGGGGCATCCCAATCCTTCGGTGGCCAAGGCAGTAAAACTTTGCCGGTCGGTAATCGCCGAGGTCTCGGGTCCGGATATCGAGAGACTCGTTTCGGACACCCCTTATTATACGCTTGACCACATCCCTGGTGGCCTCTATGCGGGCGTGGACGAGCCTGTTCGAACCTTCGGTGTGTTGGCCACAGTCGTCTCTTCGGTGGATGTGGACGAGGAACTGGTGTACCTGGTGATAAAGACGCTTTTCGAGAATATCGAACGTTTCCGCGCCATGCACCGGGTGTTTCAACCTCTCGAGCCCCGCAGGATGATCAAAGACGGTCTGTCCGCACCGCTGCACAAGGGTGCCGAACGCTACTACCGGGAAAAGGGCTGGATGTAGCGCTTCAGGCTCTTCCCCTGATCAAGTGGGTAGATTACCGTTGTAGGGCCGAATTCATTCGGCCAACAGCTGGTTAGTTAATATCAAGCATCGGTCGAATGAATTCGACCCTACCAGATGGAAAACGTTTTAATCAAAAATGTTGATTAACCCACTCAATCAGGGGAAGAGCCGTTCTTCAAGGTGCCGAATCGGCGCTTGCCGTATTGGCAATCTGGGACAAAAGGGCTGCAGTCCTGGAGTCGTCCAGCCTGGACATCAGGTCCGATACCATCGTGGTCAGTTCCCCCGAATCGACCTCGCAAATGATTTTCTTGGCTTCCAGCAGGGCTCCGGGCTGCATGCTGAATTCCCGAAGCCCCATTCCAAGAAGCAAGGGGATGAGCTGGGGATCACCGGCCATCTCACCGCACATGCTTACCGGCACCTGGTGTCTGTTGCCGGCATCGATCACCATCTTGATAAGACGCAGCACAGAGGGGTGAACGGGATCGTAAAGATAATTGATCTCATCGTCGACGCGGTCGATGGCCAGGGTGTACTGGATCAGGTCGTTGGTGCCGATGGAAAGGAAATCCAACTCCTTGGCGAAAGCATCTGCGGCCAGGGCCGCCGCCGGAACCTCGATCATGCCCCCGATGGGAACCTCAGCACCGATGGATTCACCCTCATCGGCCAATGATGTCCTGACCTCCTCCAGCATCGACTTGACTTGGTAGACCTCCCACAGATTGGACAGCATCGGGATCATGATCCTGACCGGCCCGTGTTCCGCAACCCGCAAAATGGCGCGCAGCTGCGGATAGAACAGTCCGGGTTCTTTCAGGCAGAGCCGGATGGCCCTCAGTCCCAGGGCAGGATTGCATGCGGAACGGTTCTGACTTAGCAAAGGCCCGTAAAGCTGCTTATCCGCGCCCAGGTCCAGGGTGCGTATGGTTATGGGAATGCCTCCCAACCCTTCGACCACCCGGAGATAGGCCTGGTAGTGCTCCTCTTCGTCCGGAGGGGTGTCCCGATTCATGAAAATGTACTCGGTGCGATAAAGGCCAACACCGTCGACGGCTAGGCTCCGGGTTACGTCTATGTCCTCCGGCAGCTCGATATTGGCCATGAGGCGCACGCTGGTGCCATCGATGGTAACCGCCGGTTCGCCGACCAGCCGCCGCAGTTCCAATGCATGCTGTTGTCCCGCCTCGATGCGCTGGCGGTAATGCGCCAGGATGGTCTCGTCCGTTGAGACCAGCACCACCCCCCGGTCGCCGTCCACGATAATGCGCTCGCCGCTGCGCATGCAGCGGGTGGCGTGGTGTACCCCGACCACCGCGGGGATGCCCAGGCTGCGCGCCAGAATCGCGGTGTGGGACATTGGCCCGCCCGTCTCGGTGATAAATGCCGCGATGCCGAGATGGCGCATCAGAATGGTGTCGGCGGGTGTCAGGTCTCTGGCCAGGATGACCTTTCCTCTGAGATCCTGTTGCTCCAGTTCTTCGTCGGAATGTAATGCCTGGTGAATTTGATTCACCACGTGATCGACGTCGTCCTTGCGCGTGCGGAGATAGCTGTCCTCCATCTCGTCAAATACCTGAACCAACGCGTCACGCTGAATCTGCAGGGCCCATTCGGCGCTGCAGCAGCGCTCCCTGATATGGCTGATGGGGACTTCCACCAGCGCGGTGTCATCGAGCATCAGCATATGGGCATCGATGAAGGCGACAATATCGGAGCGGGTTGATTCGGGAATCTTCTCGCGTACCACGAAAAGCTGGCTTCTGGCATCGGAGACGGCCTGGCGGAAACGGTCGATTTCAGCCGGAACTTCTGATCGTTCGATAAACCGGGGAGCCGCATCGATGCTGCCTCGCTGGAGCAGGTGCGCTTCGCCTATGGCAATGCCCCGGGTTGCGGCGATGCCAATACCCATGCAGCAGAGTGTCATTCCTTCTCTCCGAAGCGGGATTTGACCAACCCCTCCAACGCATCCGTGGCAGCATTTTCATCGTTGCCATCGGCAACCAGATCGAGGCGGGTTCCCTGTCCGGCGGCGAGCATCATAACGCCCATAATGCTCTTTCCATTGACCTTGCGGTTGTTCCCGACCAGCTGAATATCACTTTCGTACTGGGCGGCGAGGGTAACGAATTTGGCGGCCGCCCTGGCATGCAGACCAAGCTTGTTGATGATGTCGATCTGCCGTTTGATCATGTCAATTCCCGGTGACGGGACAGGACCGGCAGTCCGCTGTCCCGGAAATGGGCGGCCAGTTGCTCAACCAGATAGACGGAGCGATGCTGCCCCCCTGTGCATCCAATGGCCACCGTAAGGTAGCTTCTCCCATCGGCTTCGAAACAGGGGATCCAACGCTCGAGAAACCCGATGACATCGTCCCTGAACTGTCGAACCTTGCTGTCCTGCTCCAGGAAACCTGCCACTTCAGGGTCCTTTCCGGTCAAGGGCCTGAGCTCCTGCCGCCAATGGGGGTTGGGCAGGCAACGGACGTCATAAACGAAGTCTGCATCGCGGGGGACGCCGTTCTTGTAACCGAAGGATTGAAACTGGAGGGATATCTCCGGACCGGCATGCTCGCAGAGCCTGGAACGTATGATATCCCTCAGCTGGTGCAGATTGGTGTGCGTGGTGTCCACCCGCAGGCTCGCCGCGCTCAAGAAGGGATAAAGAATATCCCGTTCCAGCTTAATTGCCTCCGTCAGGGGTCGCCCCTCGTCGGAGAGCGGGTGCCTGCGCCGGGTTTCACTGAATCGTTTGATCAGGGTGTCGTTGCGCGCTTCGAGAAAAATGATCTGATATTCGATGCCCCGGGATTTCAAGGGTTCGAGAAGGTGGCTGATATTGCCGAGGTCAGATGATCTGTCGCGGGCGTCGATGCCCACGGCACTCATGCGGAAGCGGGGATCCTGCTGGGAAATCAGCGCCTCGGTAAAGGGGGGCAGCAGGAATACAGGAAGATTATCAATGCAATAGTAGCCGATGTCTTCCAGCGTATTCAGGGCGACACTCTTGCCTGAACCGGAGAGACCGGTGACTATGACAAGTTTCATCTGATTTGTCACCGGGGATTGATATCGATTTCCGGGCTCCCGTCTGGGGCAGTTGCATGCGTCATGCGCCTGGAGCCGCCTGTCTGCTCATGATGATGGCCAGGGCGGCCTCCTGGTCTTCGGCCTTCCGGAGGCTGCCGCAAAAATCTGCATCGCTGAACAGGGTTGCCAGTTTTGCCAGAAGATCCAAGTGTTCCTGCGTTGCCTCCTCGGGGACCAGAAGCCCGAAAACCAGGTAGACAGGCTGGTCATCGATAGCGTCAAAATCGATACCGGACTGCAACTGCACCAAGGCGCCGCGGGCGTCTTCCACGCCCTTGATACGGGCATGGGGCAGGGCGATGCCCTGCCCCAGTCCGGTGCTGCCGAGCCGCTCTCTTTCCAGAAGTTTGTCGAAGACTCTGTCTTTCACGAGGCCTTCGGCCGAGGCGGCGAGCAACCCGCCGAGTTCTTCCAGTACGCGTTTCTTGCTTGCCGCCGCACTCTGGCAGCTGATCCGGTCGGCGGTAAGGAAATTGGCGGGAAACATTTCTCTAATAACCTGGTTTCTGTCTTAGGATTCGGCCGCGTCCATTCCTTTCGGCATGGCGCCGTTACGATGATTGGTCTTCTTTTCCTTGTGCTTTTTCACCTGTCTGTCGATCTTGTCCACAAGCCCGTCGATGGCGGCGTACATATCCTCTTCCTCACAGTTGGCGAAAACGTCTGCACCGTTTAAATGTAATGAAGCCTCGGCCTTTTTTCTCAGTTTTTCCACACTGAGAACAACATGGACATTGGTCACGTCGTCAAAATGACGTTCCAGTCGCTCAAACTTCGAACTCACATAGCTGCGCAATGCATCGGTGATATCCACATGGTGACCGGTAAGGCTGATTTGCATGATTAAGCTCCTTTTTTTCTAGGCCTCTAAGCGAGGCGCTTTCGCTCATTGGACGGCGGAATCGCCATCGATTCGCGGTACTTCGCTACGGTTCGCCGCGCTACCTGGATGCCCTGATCCGCGAGGATCCCCGCCAGCTTGTTGTCACTGAGGGGTTTTTCAGGTTTTTCGGCGGCGACGAGTTTCTTTATCAGGGCACGGATTGCGGTCGCGGAACACTCCCCGCCGGCGGCAGTGCCGACGTGGCTGGAAAAGAAATACTTAAACTCAAAGGTTCCACGGGGGCTGTGCATGTATTTCTGGGTGGTTACCCGGGAGATCGTGGATTCGTGCATTTCCAGGGCCTCGGCAATGTCTCTCAGTACCAGGGGGCGCATTGCCTCGGGCCCGTGATCGAAGAATCCGCGCTGAAACTCAAGTATCTTGGTAGCCACCCTGAGCAGCGTCACGTTGCGGCTTATCAGGCTTTTGATAAACCAGCGCGCCTCCTGCAGATGTTTCTTGAGATAGGCATTGTCGTCGCTGTTGTCTGCCCTTCTGATCAGGCCGGCATATTGCGAGTTGACCCTCAGCCTGGGTGTGGAATCCGAATTCAGCTCAACGTGCCATACCCCTTCCCGTTTGGTTACGAAAACATCGGGAACGATGTATTCCGGTTCCGAGTCCGCGACCAGCGTTCCAGGGCGTGGTGAAAGGGAGCGGATCAGTTTGGTGATATCGCCGAGCCTTTCGTCACTGACTTTGAGGCGCCGTTTGATCTGTGCGTGGTCCTGCTGGGCAAGCAGCTCGAAATGGTTCGTGACCAGTTCGATCGCAAGTTCCAGGGCAGGTTGGGGCTTGCACTGGTTGAGCTGCAAAAGCAGGCATTCTCTCGGGTCGCGCGCCCCGACCCCGGGGGGATCGAACTGCTGGATTCTGTGCAGTACCGCTTCCACCTCTTCGATACCCACTTCCTCGATACTCAGGCCCGACACTATCTCCTCCAGGCCCATGACCAGGTATCCGTCCTCGCTGATCCCATCGATGATGGTGGTGGCTATGGCTCGGTCGGTGTCATTGAAAGGGGTGAGGTTGAGCTGCCAGACGAGATAGTCGAAGAGTGTTCTTGCAGTGCGGCGCTGTGTCAGGTAATCCGTATCAACTTTGTCATGGCCACTGACTCCTGAAGCGGGAGGCAGCGAACTTTCATAGACATCGTCCCACCCGCTGTCCACGGCCAGTTCCTGGGGTATATCCGCGGACTCGGCATTGACTTCTTTTTCGTTAATCGCGTCATTCTGCTGGCTTGATATCTCGTTTCTGGCGCTTTCCTGCGCTTCTCCCGTTAGTTGCCCATCGGACCCGTTCAGTTCCTCCCGGGCCGCCCCTTCCTCTTCTGTTTCCAGCATCATGTTGGAATCCAGTGCTTCCTGGATTTCCTGCTTTAGATCCAGCGTGGAAAGCTGTAACAGGCGTATAGCCTGTTGCAGCTGCGGTGTCATGGTAAGTTGCTGCCCGAGGCGAAGCTGCAGTGATTGCTTCATGCCGGATCTATGGATTCTGGTACAAAATTTGTATGCTTCACCATAACTTCCATTTTAGCCGAATTTATCGCCAGGGTCCCAGTGCTTCTCAGACCTTATTTCGGTAAGAAAAAAAAGGAATTTATAGTCACAGGGTGATTTTGGGCTCATAGACGCCGGCCATGAATTAATCAGAGGTTCCCTAGAGGCTGAATCCATGCCCCAGATAGACTGAACGGACCTCGTGATTGTCGAGGATTTCTTCCGGCACACCCTCGGTTAGGACCTGGCCCTGGTGGATAATATAGGCGCGATTGCAGATGCCCAGGGTTTCCCGGACATTGTGATCGGTGATCAGCACGCCGATGTTCCGTCCACTGAGCTCCCGAATAATGTTCTGGATGTCGTGGACCGATATGGGGTCGATACCCGCAAAAGGTTCATCAAGCAGGATAAAACGGGGTTCCAGTGCCAAGGCGCGGGCAATCTCCAGGCGCCGACGCTCTCCGCCGGACAGGCCCAGTGCAAGGTTATCCCGAAGGTGACCGAGACCAAAATCCGTCAGCAGTCCTTCGCAGGTTTCGGTCTGCTCCTGCCTGCTCTTGTCGCTCCGGGCCTCAAGTACTGCCAGGATATTGTCGCGTACGCTTAATTTGCGGAACACTGAGGGTTCCTGGGCGAGATATCCCATTCCCAGTCTGGCCCGCGCATGCATGGGCAGGGACGTGATGTCGTGGTCGTCCATGCGGATACCGCCGCCTTCCGAGGGAATGAGTCCGGCAATCATGTAGAAACAGGTGGTTTTCCCGGCACCGTTCGGACCCAGCAGGCCAACCACCTCGCCGCTGTGGACTTCCAGCGACACCCCGTCCACCACGGCGCGCCCGCGGTAGTGCTTGGCCAGTTCCCTTGCACTTATCGTACTCATTTCAATCAGTAATATTTCGTTTCGCTGTTAACAGGCCCTTATCGGCTACTCTGCCTTTTCGAGAGTCTTTTTGGATTCTATGGATATCCTTACCCGCTGTTTTCCCTTGGCGCTGGCACCGGCGCGCACCAGGGACTTGGTGCGATCGTAGGTGATGCGGTCACTTTTAAAACTGTCCTTGCCCTGATACAGAACCGAATCTCCGATCATGTGCACCATCTCGCTGTTTGTGTCGTATTCGACCACCCGTGACCTGCCCCTGACCGGCTCCTTCTCACCTTCCAGTTCCTGCTCGAAGGTTACCGGGTTGCCTGTGGCGTGTATGTGATCCGATTTGCCTTCAGCGCGGGTAACTATGACCTTATCCGCCATAAAACGAAGGCTTCCCTGGGTCACGTCCACGTTTCCCTCGAAGGTGCTTACACCTTTGCCATCGTCGATCTCCACACTGTCCGCTTCGATATAGATGGGCTGGTTTTTGTCCGATTCGAGGGCTGATGCGGCCAATGGCGAGAGGAACAATAGCAGCAGGGCGATCGGTTTAGTCGACTTCATAGCGTCCCCTCACTTTAGCCAGCAGCTTGATGCGCATCGGTTTTTTTAGCCAGGCCTGCATCCCGGTGGATTCCACCCAGCTGTCATCGCTTTCGGCGTACACGTACTCATCCGTCTCCGCATAGTTCTGTTCGGGCTGGACCCTCAGGTTTCGTGTGGTCAAATGCAACGGTTTGACCCCTTCGGCAGCCGACCTGTCTATTTTCACCTCTCCCTTGAGCAGTACGATCTCACGGTCTCCTGATACCCATCCCGTCTCGGACTGGATACGCCAGGGAGGACGATCGTTATCGAACACTGTCATCCTGGGCTGGGCCAACTCGGTGCTGTCATCCGCGGGATAGTGAATCATGCGCTCCGCCGAAAGGCGTTTGTCCGGCTTGCCATCTTGTCCCATGGTGGTGGCAGTGAAATGCTCCAGGTAGAAATTCGGACTGTCAGGTTGCGGTTCATATGCAGGTACCTCAGCCCCTTGTTGTGCCAGCCACCAGGTTCCCGCGGCGAGCAGAAACGCAACGCCCGTCCCAAGATATCTCGGGGAACGAATCAAAAGTACGACTCCAGGACGGATTGTAACGTGCCTTGGGCTTCCATAACCAACTCACATACTTCCCGTGCAGCGCCACGACCACCGGGGGAGGGCGTTTCCCAGTGGGCATGCTGTTTTACGAATCGATGGCCGTCCTTGACACATACGGCCAGGCCCACCTGACGCATGATCGGCAGATCCACCAAATCATCACCAACGAAGGCTATTTGTGCATTTTGCAGCATCAGTTTCTGCTTGAGGTCTTCGAATGCAGTAATCTTTTTCAGATTTCCCTGATAGACGTACTTGATGCCCAAACTTTCCATGCGCGCGCTGACCACATGGGAGCTTCGTGCGGTGATGATGCCGATTTCGACGCCGGTTGCCTGAAGCATTTTCATGCCCAGCCCATCCCTGGAATGAAAGGCCTTATACTCCTGGCCGTCATCTCCCAGGAAAAGACTACCGTCGGTCAATACGCCGTCAACGTCAAAGATAACCAGTTTAATCCCAGCGGCCCTTTTCAGTATATCCTGCATCTGAAAAACCCCATTATTATCATATAATTATAACTTCAAACTACGCCGGCACGCAGTAAATCATGCATGTTGAGGGCTCCCACGAGACGGTTTTGGTCGTCAACGACGAGCAAGGCGTTGATCTTTTTCTCCTGCATGATTCGCAGCCCTTCTGCTGCCAGAATTTGGGACTTGACGGTTTTGCAGTCTTTGGTGATGACTTGGGAAATCCGGCAGCGGTGGATGTCCAGTTCCCGGTCCAGGGTCCGGCGCAGATCTCCGTCTGTGAATATGCCGGAGAGCCGGCCGGTTTCGTCCACAACGGCAGTCATACCCATTCCCTTTTTCGTCATTTCCAAGAGTGCATCCCGTAGATTAGCCGATTCGGATACAACCGGGATACTGTCGCCCGAGTGCATGATATCGGCAACATGCAGCAGCAGACGCCGCCCGATGCTGCCCCCGGGATGCGAGCGGGCGAAATCAAGCTCTGTGAACCCCCTGGCCTCCAGCAGGGCGATGGCCAGTGCATCCCCCATCGCCAGTGAAGCGGTGGTGCTGGATGTAGGGGCCAGATTCAGGGGGCAGGCTTCCTGCTCCACACTCACGTCGATATGGACATCCGCCTCTCTGGCAAGGTTTGATCCGGGGTTGCCAGTCATGGCTATCAGGGGTGCGCCAAGCCGCTTGATGACGGGAACGATCGTGAGCAGTTCGGAGGTTTCCCCGGAATTGGATAATGCCAGGACGACGTCTTCTTCCAGGATCATCCCAATATCCCCGTGGCTGGCCTCGCCCGGGTGCACGAAAAACGCGGGAGACCCGGTGCTGGCCAGCGTGGCGGCGATCTTATTGCCGATGTGACCGGACTTTCCCATGCCCGTCACGACGATGCGGCCTTTGCAGGAAAGCATGAAAAAGCACGCCTGAGAGAAATCTTCGGCAATGCGTCCAGCCAGTGCCTGGACTGCAGCGGCCTCGTTATTGATCACGGCCAATCCCAGGGCCTGCAACCTTTCGGCTTCCTCCAAAGACGGATTGGGATAGGCGTTCACGCCGGACTCCGGTGTATGGTCAGCGACGGAAGGATTCGAATACCACTCATATCCCACGTCCCGGTAGAGCTTTCAGTCTACAAAAAACTGCTGATTGAGCGATGCGCTTATCGGTTTCTTCATGCCCGCGGGCTTTACCTCAAGCTCAAAGGTGAGGGTTTCTCTGTCAATGATGGGAAACTCTCCTATGTAATAGACTGCCTTGCCTTCCCGGATCTCTCGCATGGAAATAGCGCGTGACTTCCCCAGCAGATTCGTGGCGTTCGCCTTTACGATTGCCGTGACCGGCTGCCCGGTTGTTCCCTGGACATCCTTGATGACACTGACATTGAGCAGGCCCCGGTATTTACTTCGGGTGATACTGTATCCCGTGGCAACCGCCGGGGTCAGGGTGGCCGTGGGAATGGCGTTGTGATGAATGGTATAACCCGCCGCCCGCGTGCTGTTTTCCGCCGTGGCCGTCAGCGGCAGCAGCAATCCGAGAAGAAGCGGTAATACCCGATTTTTCATGAACTTTTCTCCGGTTTATCAATGGCAATGAGGCTACTATACCTCAC
>JAQYVO010000046.1 GCA_030145425.1 Chromatiales bacterium
ACCACCATGGCTACCGGCGGTTTCTCCACGCGTAACGCTTCCGTTGCCGCTTACAACAGTGCCTATATCGATTGGGTCATCACGGTTTTCATGTTCCTGGCCGGGGTCAACTTCTCCCTGCATTACCTTGCCTTACGCGGCAAAATTGGCGATTTTATTCGCAATGAGGAGTTTCTCTTCTACAGTTCTCTGGTCATTGTCGGTACGGCCCTGATCACCATAATCAACATGGGCGGCACCTACTCAAGTTTTCTTGACAACCTGCGTTACAGCGCCTTCCAGGTCGTCTCTATCATTACCACCACCGGTTTCGGCACGGCCGACTATGAGCTCTGGCCGGTGCTCTGTCAGTATCTGTTGATTTTCTCCATGTTTATCGGTGGCTGCGCAGGTTCCACCGGCGGAGGCATGAAAGTCGCGCGCATCCTGCTGCTCTTTAAACACGCCCAGGTGCAGGTCTACCGCCTGATTCATCCACGCGCCGTACGCCTGGTCAAGCTCGGAGACCGACCGGTTGACAAAGACGTCATGCAATCGATTCTCGGCTTCTTCGCCCTCTATCTCGGTGTTTTCGTCGCCGCCTCGTTCGTCATGGCAGCAACCGGCATGGATCTCAATTCGGCGGGGGGCTCGGTCATCGCAACCCTGAGCAATATCGGCCCCGGCCTTGGCAGTGTTGGCCCCGCTGACAACTTTGCCCACGTCCCGGCCATCGGCAAGCTGGTTCTTGCCTTCTGCATGCTCCTGGGAAGACTGGAGCTATTCACCGTGCTGGTTCTGGTTTTCCCGAGCTTCTGGCGCAAATAATCTGCCAATGGCTTCTGCAAAGAGAACAGTCCTCTTCAGCAAACTTCGTTACCGGCTCCTGCTCTACCTGGTAGTTGCCCTGGTTTTTGCCATGCCTCTTCGTAACGCTCTTGAACAACACTTTCTTTATTTCCCGGAACCTTTGTATGAGGCCACTCCGGCAAGGGTTAGTCTTGATTACGAAGAGATAACCTTCTCGGCCACAGATGCTACACAGCTCCACGGTTGGCTGGTTCCTGGACAGGCAGAGGCACCCGCGGTGCTCTTCTGCATGGGTAACGCTGGCAACATCTCGCATCGCCTTGAAACCTTACAGTTACTGCATCAACTAGGTGTCACCGTGTTTATCTTTAATTACCGGGGATATGGGACAAGCGAGGGACAAGCCAGCGAAGCAGGGACTTACAGTGACATTGCAGGAGCCATAGCCTTTCTTAACGAGCGCGGCTGGCCCGCTGAGCGCATCATCCTCTTTGGCCGCTCACTCGGAGCTGCAGTCAGCCTCGAAGGTAGCCTGCACAGAACTCCAGCCGGATTGATCATGGAGGCCCCCTTTACCTCGATCGAGGCGATGGGGCGCCACCACTACCCTTTGCTCAACAGCTTGCTCGGCTGGCTGATCGGCGCAAAGTACAACAATTTGGCAAAGATTGCAGATCTTGATGCGCCACTACTGATCATCCACGGCAAGAACGACACTATCTGCCCACCAAGCATGGCCGAAGAACTTTACGCAAGGGCGCCGCAAGAGAAACAGATTCTCTGGATTCCTGAAGCCGGCCACAACGATGGCTTTGTTGTTGGTGGAGAGCGTTACCGGGACACCCTGAA
>JAQYVO010000190.1 GCA_030145425.1 Chromatiales bacterium
CGGCCGCGCAGGTAACCGCAGAGGGCGACGATCAGGCGATTCGCCGGGAAGGCCAGCGACGTGTGATGAGCAATCTCTCCCGGAAGCTCCAGCCGTTGTTTGAAAAGGTCCGGCGGCTGCCATAGTGGGCGCGGGTCCGGGACGTTTCCCAGCAGGCGGTCGAACAGCAGGATCAGCCGCGGGCCGGTGCGGCGGGCCAGCTCCGCCCGGGGCAGGGCCAGGCATTCGCCGATGGTGTTCAGGCCGATGTTGTCGATCAGGGCGCGGGCTTCGGGGTCGCGGGTCAGTTGTGCCAGCGCGATGTCATCGATCTGCCGGCGGAGCGTTTCCGGGGTCCGGGCCGTCGCACCCGGCCGGGCCCGCGCCAGCAGGCCGGCGGCCGTCGGTGTCGGCGCCACGGCGCTCCGGTATTGGTACCCGAGCTGATCGAGTTCCCGGTCCAGCACCCCGGACAGGGTCTCCAGGCCGCCAAACAGGCGCAGGCTGGCGCCTATCTCCAGCAGCAGGGTGAGAGGTTCGAAACCGATTCGGGGGCTGAACTGGTAGGCCCAGAGCGCCAGCCCCTGGAGGGCCGACGCTTCATCCGCCTCGTCGCGCGGCAGCACCCGCAGGCCGGCGTGCAGGGCCAGGGCCGCCTGTACCGGCAGTCCCGGACAAATGCCTTGGGCCGTCGCCGCCGCGTTGCAGCGTGAAATGATCTCGCGACCCCCGTGGGACTGGCTGATGGCCAGGGCAATTTCCCTGTCCAGGCCGACCGTGAGGATTTCAATCGGCAGCTGGGGAAAATAGAGGGCCTTCCAGAGCACTGGAACCGCCTTTCATAGAAGGAATGGAGAACAAGTATAGAACAAAAGGGCTGTTCGTACATCCCCGGCAGAGAAGCCGGGGATTTATATCATGAGTACGAAGGGGTATCGTGATTAACGCCCGTGGCTCCCGAAAACGTAGCGGGGCTTGAACCAGTAAACCATCAGAGGCAGCAACATGAGGGCGGTAAACACATCTATGATGAGCGCCTGCCCGATATAGACACCCAATCCCCAGGTGTTTGCCAGGTCGGTCCCTACCAGGGGAATGAAGCTGCCGAGCAGCACCACGATGGAGACGATGACCGCGGAACCGGTCGTGTTCTGCGTATTGCGCAGCGACTGCAGCCAGTTGCCGCCGGTCTCCTGCATCTCCTCTCTCAGCCTCGAGATCATGTAGATCCCGTAGTCCACGCCCAGACCCATGGCGATGCTCAGCGTCACCAGCAGATGGAATGCCAGGTTGCCGGACCAGTTCCCCACCGAGGTGAAATAGCCGCCCAGACCGTATTGGGCGAACAGGGTGATCAGCAGCGTAAACAAAAGGATCCCGGAGACCAGCAGCGAGCGGAATATCAGCGCTGCTATGAGGAAGATGGCGAGGGCGGTCTGCAGCGGGCCCTTGAGCCAGCTGTCGATGGCCACTTCCCGGGTCGCCTCGGTCGCCCCGAGGAATCCCCCCAAGGCCGGGCGAACGTAACCCGGACCCTCGACGGACAGCTCGTTGGTATCGCCGGAGAGATTATCCACCGGGCCGGAACGCAGCCCGAAATTGACCTTGCTGAACCCCGGGTCGTTCTTGTGCTCCTCGATGTACTGCTGGATATCCATGGTGACCTCGTGGGTCTCCTTCGGGTCCATGGTATTGATGAAACCCAGCACCACCCCTTCGTTCCAGTCGCTGGCGACGAAAGAGTCCATGTCCCCCTCGGAGGTCATGGTCTCCAGCAGGCCGTTGTAAAGCTGAACCATCTCGTCGGGATCCCGGTCGTCATCCGGGTCGATGGATGCAAGATGCTCGTGGGTCGGTATCGCCAGGTCCCTGAGGATAGGCTTTTCGCCGGGTTCCGCGGCCAGCAGCATGTTCACCAGCCGCACGTACTGGGCATAGGAACCCGTGTAGCCGATGAACTTGTGGGAACGCATCCAGTTTTCCAGTTTCTCCAGATCGGCCAGTACCTCGGCATCGTTGAAAATTCCCTGGGCGCCACAGGCATCAGGATCCCAGCAGCTGAGCTTTTGCCTGTTCAACTCACATTGTGCGGCACGCTCCTGATTGTCTTCGATGTCGTAGATCTCTTCCGGGAAGTACTCCTCGACACACTCCTGGGTCAGGGGCTTCTTGCCGCGGACCGGGATATTGACCGAGATTACGCCCGGCATGATCTCATTGAGCCTGTTGAGGTGTTCGATGGTGAGGGACACCTCTTTGAATGCGGCACGGGGATAGTTGATGCCTTTCTCCACACCCGGCATCAGATCCTCCGATGTGCCGTCGAGGATCTGGGTGTAATGCACCGACACGGCTATAATGCCCGCGACAAACGCGATGGGCACCCACTTGCCCGGTCCGGAGATGAGCCGGGTCAGGAAACCGCCCACCGCGGTTTCCCAGGAATGTCCCTCTTTGACCTCGCAGAGCTCCCGGGGGGGAGGAAAGACGGTCAATAGCAGCGGGATCATGGTCGTCGTCGTAAACAACAGGGTCAGCATGCCGAACATGCCGAAATAGGCATAGGCCTTGTAGAAGGAGATGTCCACCAGCGCCAGCGTCGCAAAACCCACCATGTCGGTGATGATAGACAGTGTTGCGGGCACGATGGTGTGGCTGATTGCGATATAGGCCGATTTCTCACAGTCGCCGTGCCCGGCGTGTTCCAGCATGAAGCGGCGCGTGACCTGCACCGAGTGCCCGATACCGATGGCCAGCAGCAGCATGGGCGTCAACACCATCATGGTGGTGAGCTTGAACGCGGTAAAACCCATCAGGCCAAGGGTGAGTGCCACCGTGAATCCCACACCCAGCAGCGGAAACAGGGCACCCCGCCAGTTTCTGAACTCGAGCCACAGTACAACGAGCACAATCGCGACAGAGATCGCGAACAACCACCACTTGTTGACCAGGTCCTGCAGCATCCAGGCCAGAAAATAGGGTTCTCCGGCAACCAGCAGTTCCGTCCGCTCGTCCTCTCCGAATTCATCCATGATGCCCCGGACCTGGCGCACCCAGGGGAGATAGATCTCCTTCACACCGTCGTCGTAGTCCCCGATGATATAGGCCGCCTTGGCCACGCACTCTTCCTTGTGATAATCCTCGTAGGCGCACAGGTTGCCGTCCGGGTCCTCCATGGCGACCAGCATCGGGCCCATGACCGGATTGTTCTTGATCCCCTCCTTGAGAAATGCGAGCTGCTCTTTGGCCAACGCCGGATCGTCCGTGCTGATTCCTTCCGTGGGGATCAGCCGCTTGAACACCAGGCCGTTTTCGTCGGCACCCATGAACTTGATCTTCTGCGCCGCGATATCGATGAAGTTGGGTTCACGGGAGGTGGGCAGGGCGACCAGCCTGCGATGGATCTCCTGGACCTTGTTGATGAACCAGGGCTGATAGATATCCCCTTCGTTGATGCGCAGGGCGATGACCATCAGGTTGCCCATGCCGAAGTTGTGCTCGGCATACAGGTTGGTGGCCACGTAGCGGTTGCTGGAGGGCAGGAGGGTATCCGGATCGTTGCGAATATCCAGATCCTTTATGAAAAGAGCCGCCAAAATGGTGGCCACAAGCAGAAACACCATGATGGGCCAGCGGAAACGCAACGCGAAGCGTGCATACCGGGCGGCAAGGTTTTCTTCCCCTTTCAAGGAGTTGTTACTGTCTACAGACATGATGGGTCCTGCTCCTTTACGGCATATCCTTACAAATCAACTAATCAAAGAGATATTGGATGCCGAGCTGGAAGTTGGATGATTTGCTGAACTGACCAAATTGCGTATTTTCGTCACCCCAGTAATTGTTCCACTCCGCGCTACCGATGAGTTGGTCGGTAAAGGAGTACTCCATGTCGAAGCGGTTCCAGTACCCACCGCCCTCTTCGTACATGACGATATTGTTCCAGCGATGCTCGTCCGAGGGACCGAATGGCTTGGACAGGAACAGGGAGTAGAATTCCTTGTTCTCGTAAGCTTTGTTCATACCGTTGGATAAACTCAAAGTCGTCAGGTCGCCGGTATATGTGGAGCAATCAAAATTGTACTGAGAGGCGCCACCTGCTCCATTGCCGAGATTCTGGCCTGCCTGGGTGGTACAGGTTCGATTGTCGTTTACGAAATCCAGATTGCGGAATTGGATGAACTGCCCGCTCACCAGGAGGTTTTTCAGCACGGTGACGTCTGCGCCGATAACGTATTTGAAGAAGTCTGCGTCTTTCATTTTCATTGCATTGGTCAGATCACCGACCGCAAGCAAGCGCTTGTCGACGACGGCCTGGGTATCATTCTTGTCGTACACGATCTCACCGCGTAGCACGATAGGTGCAAAATTTGTATCCAAGGCATAGTCGAAGGCCGTACCGATACTATGTACCCGGTGCAGCGATTCGTTAAAGCGCAATTCGGGTGCTCCCAGACCTGTTGAACCGCTGAACGGCTTCGTTGGATCAAAGGCCCCGTAATAAGCCCCTGTTGAATTACGCAGCAGAATGGTGGTTTGATTCCCTGGCACGCTGAAGTCCGTGATCCCGCCCAGGTCTTCGCCCAGATTGGTCGCAAGGTTGGGTACCCCCCCCCCACCAGCGGTTGCGCGCTGAACCTGAAGGTTTTCACCGGTACCCGGATCATGCCAGCTCATCTCGATATCCGGATTGGCGCTGTAATGATAGAAGTAGTTCAGAGAATATGAGAAGCCATTGTCCAGGTTATTCTTGTAGCGGAAACCTGCGTTCGCGTC
>JAQYVO010000282.1 GCA_030145425.1 Chromatiales bacterium
GGCGGTGGGATGGAAGTCGTGGGCAGGGGAACCATAACCGTCGTCGATCCTTCAGACCTCAGGCATTCTTCCATGAGTTACGTGCGCCGGGCAGAGGCAGTAACCTTAATCGGCCTGAAGCTTCATGTGCTCGCTGAGGGCGCCCAATTTAATATTGAAACCCGCCAGGCAACACTGGGCTGAGCAAAATTCATTTGGCGGGAAACGAAGTCCGGCGGTAATATGCCCTGACCTCCTTTAATCGCAGGTCGCTGTCCTATGAAAATTCTGGCCACCAACGTATATGTAGGCCCCAGTCTGTACGCACACTTCCGGGTCATTCGCCACCAGGTCGATATCGGCGTGCTGGAGGATTGGCCTTCCGTGCGCCTGGGTGCAGATTTCATCGACGCCTTGGTCGAGGCGCTGCCCGGCCTGTCGAATCATGGCTGCTCCTACGGGGAACCGGGCGGCTTTCTGCGCCGCCTGAGGGAAGATGAAGGCACCTGGATGGCGCACATCTGGGAGCACGCTGCGATCGAGTTGCAGAACATGGCGGGTTCCGATGTTTCGTTCGGGAAGACGCGGAGTATCGGGCCGCCCGGCCACTACAACATGGTGTTTCAGTACAAGCAGAAGGAGGTGGGCCTGGAGGCAGCGAGGATTTCGCGGCAGCTCCTGCTGAACCTCCTGCCCAGTGACCTGAAAGATGAATTTGCCCGTGAAATAGAAGACGATTTCGATTTTGAAGAAGAACGTGACGGCTTCATCCGTTTTGCCCAGCGAAAAGAATTGGGGCCCAGCACCGCGTCCCTGGTCAAAGCAGCGGAGGAACGTGAAATACCATACCTTCGACTGAACAAGCATTCCCTGGTGCAGTTTGGACACGGTCGGTTCCAGCAACGTATACAGGCGACGATTACCAGCAAGACTCCGCACATCGCTGTCGAGATATCCTGTGACAAGGAAGACACCCACAATTTGCTCCGTGACCTCGGCTTGCCGGTGCCGCAACAGCGCCTGGTTTACGGGGAGCGCGAAGCGGCAAGGGCTGCCGAGCGAATTGGATACCCGGTTGTAGTCAAGCCACTCGACGCCAATCACGGTCGTGGAGTTTCAATTAACCTGATGGATAACGACCAGGTCAGAACAGCCTACGGCACGGCCCGTGAGAGTGCGCGGGGAAGAAGTGTTCTCGTTGAGGGTTTCATCGAGGGCATGGATCACCGCATGCTCGTGGTGAACAATGAGTTGGTGGCGGTCGCCAAACGCGTTCCTGGCCACGTGGTGGGAGACGGGCAACACACAATAGCCGAACTGGTCGACATCGTAAACGAAGACCCGAGACGTGGTATTGGCCATGAAAAGGTTTTAACGCGCCTGGAGCTGGATCACCAGGCGGAACGCCTGATGGAAAAAGGCGGTGTCAGCGAAGGCAGTGTTTTGCCGCAAGGCGAAGCGTTCTTTCTACGCTCGACAGCCAATCTGTCAACGGGTGGTACGGCCATCGACATGACAGACATTGTGCATCCGGATAACCGGGAAATGGCGGTGCGGGCAGTTCAAGCCGTCGGTCTGGATGTCGGCGGTGTCGATTTCCTCACCTCAGACATTACCAAGTCCTACAAGGAAGTCGGCGGCGCCATCGTCGAAGTGAATGCAGCACCCGGCTTTCGCATGCACGTGGCACCGTCTGAAGGCGAACCCCGCGACGTCTCGGGCAGGGTCATGGACATGCTGTTTCCCCCAGGCAGCCCCATGCGCATCCCGGTTGCGAGCATCACCGGAACCAATGGCAAGACAACGACATCCAGAATGCTGGGCCACATCCTGAAAACGGCGGGGCACTCGGTGGGCATGACCTCCACGGACGGTGTGTACATCGACGGCCGGCTTTCGGTTAAGGGCGACATGACGGGCCCCGCTTCAGCACATATCGTTTTGCGCGATCCGACGATTGACATCGCGGTGCTGGAGACTGCGCGGGGCGGACTGTTGCGCTCCGGCCTGGGCTATCGCCGCTGCGATGTTTCCGCCTGCCTTAACGTGGCGGCTGATCACCTTGGCCTGAACGGAATCGACACCCTGGAGCAACTGGCTGAGCTGAAAAGAATTCCCATTGAGGTAGCGCGTGATACCGCCATCCTGAACGCAGACGACGACCTCTGTCTGCACATGGCCGACTATACCGAGGCCGAGCATGTCTGCTACGTCACGATGAACCCTGCCCATGCCCTGGTGAAAGAGCATATCCGGGCCGGCGGCCGCGCGATGGTGTTGGAACAGGGTATCGGTGGCGACATGATTACGCTCTATGACAATGGCACGCATTTCCAGCTGTTGTGGACGCACCTGATTCCCGCGACCATGGATGGCAAGGCCACCCATAACGTACAAAATGCCATGTTTGCTGCAGCCCTGGCCTTCAGCATGGGTAAGTCCCTGGAAGACATCCGTCACGGACTACAGACTTTCAATTCCACGATATTCCAGGCGCCGGGAAGGATGAACGTGTTCGACGAGCACCCGTTCCGTGTGATTCTGGACTATGGACACAATGCAGCTGCCATTGCGAGCATCAGTCAACTGGTCAGCCGGCTCGAAGTCGGCGGCAAGCGAATCTGTGTACTGGCGGCACCAGGTGACCGGCGTGACGAGGACATCAGGGCGATTGCTGAGGAAGCAGCGGGCCACTATGACTATTACATCTGCAAGGCAGACGATAACCGGCGCGGACGCGGACCGGACGAAGTGCCTGAAATGCTGCGCGAGCAATTGCGGGAATCCGGAGTTAAAAAGCGGCGTATCGATGTGGTTCCAGGTGAAGTTGAAGCCATCAATGCGGCACTGGGAATGGCGCGCGAAGGTGACCTGGTGATGATCTTCGGAGATAACATAGAACGGTGTTGGAGCCAGGTCGCGGGACACCGGGTAGAAGAAGTTAATCCTGTTGATGCAGTTCCAGAAAAGTCTGCCCAGAGCTTCGTCGAGGAGGACCCCGAGGCATTTACCCTGGATCCAGGCTCAGAACTGATCAGGGACGAACGGGGCGTGCGCATTGCCAGGGTCGATGAGGAATCAGACTAGGAATGCAGTTGGAACTGACAGACAGCAGACGACTCACCGGAGCAAACCTTTATT
>JAQYVO010000294.1 GCA_030145425.1 Chromatiales bacterium
AAGCACTCAACGGTGGTTGGGTGATTGCGAATACGACTGCGGTTCCCATGAAGGGTGCGGTGCAGGGACTGGCGACCACCGCGGCCAGCGCACCGGTCATGAAGGAACCCGCGTAACCCTTGCTCTGGGTCAGAAACTGTCCTATCCCCATGGTGCCCGCGCCGATCTCCAGCAGCCCCGAAAAACCAAGGCCGAGGATGAAAAGCAGATAGGCCATCAGCGCGACAAACCAGGGGGTTTGAAGGTGAAAACCCCAACCGATGCTGGCCCCCCCGGCCTTCAGAAAATAGAGCACGCCCGCAACGACAGAGAAAAATGTCATGACCCCCATCGTGTATGCGATGCCATGGTATTTGTGGGCCATATCGGAAAGCTCATGGGCCTGCACGAGACTGATCGCCTTTAAGGACAGCACGGGAAACACGCAGGGCATCAGGTTCAATAGGATGCCGCCCGCCAAGGCGAGGAGCATCATCACGAAGAGGCTCTTTTCCGGGTGGCCGGTGGAACTGTCTGGTGTGGTATTGGAAGGGGAGTTCAGGGGGCGGTATACCGCCTCGAACGCATAGGCGCGTTTTCCTTCGGGTGTGAGAGCCACCAGAACGCCGCTTAACGGCTCTCGGGATCCGGAGTGGTATTCACTCAAGGCCTGACTGAGGCGAAACTTCGATTTTGACCATTCCGTGTCGGGCGCCGTCTCTTCGGAAATGATGTCGGGCAACTCCGGGAAAAAGGCAACCTCCTGGGCATCCGACAGGTCCAGCATGTCGGATTCTAACTCCAGGTCCAGTCGGCCATCGGCAATACTGTAACCGGCGCTCTCAACGCCAACTTGCAGGGGAAGCCCGCCTTTCCCTGACGACTCGATGTGCCGCCATGCGGGATTTTCAAGGGGAGTCGCATCCGTTACCGGCAGATTCAGGCTCAGGACCGACTGCCCCTGGATGCACTCGTCGTCGCAGGCCAGCCAGGAGACGGATGCCACCAACGGGAATGTCTGACCTTCGTCGAGATCGGCGGGAGGCGTGATCCTCGTCAGCAGCGAGGTTGCATCGCCATAGCCGTAGCTCACGATACCCTGGTATTCGAAGCGTTCGGGGTAAGGCCACTGGATATCCCCGTGCCTGGCGCCACCGGACAGATCCCAGGCCAGGCGAGTAGGCAAACCAGACTCTCCGGGATTGCGCCAGTAGATCTTCCAGGGTTTTTCAGGCGTGAATACCACTGCCGCCCAGAAGGGCTCTCCGGGTTGGATGGAGAGGGTCTGAGCCACCAGTTCGACCCGCACATGGCTTTCGGGAACGCTTGTCGCGAGCCCGGGCAGGGGAAAACAACAGCACAAAAGAGCCAGGGCTTTCCACCATTGCCTTAAGGAACCCCTGATTAATTTTGGGCTCATAGACGCCGGCCATGAATTAATCAGAGGTTCCTTCATTGCATACTTCCGCTCCTGACGGGGGACATTGCGGACTGTTTTTCATGGGTTTCTCTATTTTGGAGGCGGGATTTCCGCCAAGGTTCCTAATAGAAGACCCCATAGAAAGTCTTTATTTTTCGTGCCTGATCAATATTGCTTCCCGGGAGCCCTGGTGTTGCCTTCCGGCCCGGCAGCGTGAAAACAAGCTTTGTTTCGACCGGTCTTACTATGTAAGAGTTGTTGTTTGAGGTTCATGAGGTGAACCAGGGTGGCTCTTAAAAAGAAAACCCAAAGCTGATAGATAACGGACACATGAAACTATCCATAGACCAAAAATGTTTACTCGCCATCCCAATCCTCATGCTGGTTTTTGGGTACGCGTTTGGAGGGGTAACGGACGGACTGAAGTCCTTCGATAACCCCAAACCCGCTCCCGAAATCGATCTGCCCGATCTGTCCGGAATCAGTCATCGGCTCAGTGACCTCGAGGGGAAGGTGGTGGTTATCAATTTCTGGGCAAGTTGGTGTACACCCTGTGTCAGAGAGTTGCCTGCGCTGGAAAGGCTGAAGGATCGCCTGGAGTCCAGCGGAGGGACGGTTCTGGCCGTGAACGCAGGAGAATCTCTGAGTCAGATCAAGCGTTTCCTCAAGCGCAGACCAACAACGCTGCTCGTACTGCGGGATGAGAAATCCGAGGCATCCTCGGATTGGAAGGTGTCTTCCATGCCTACAACCTTCGTGGTGGATGCTTCCGGCAGGGTTGTTATGCGGGTGGTGGGGGAAACACTTTGGGACGAACAGGCCCTTATGGACCGTATCCAGGGATACCGATAGCCTGGACTCCCCCCAATCAAGTGGGTAGATAACCGTTGTAGGGCCGAATTCATTCGGCCAGTTACAGCCGATGGTCGAATTAATTCGACCCTACATGTATTTTGGGCGAATTGTAGGGCCGAATTTATTCGGTCAAACTAGTTACATTATCGTATCCTTGACGCCTTTGATTGAGCGAAGAAACGGCCGGTTCCTCTGAATGGCGGCGGGCAGTGCTTCCATCTCGCTCATCGCCTGGTTGAACCTTGGAAAGTTGCCGTAAAGCAGTACATACATATCTCTACCCCTGTGCAGGGTTTTGAAGTAGCTCAACTGATCCACGGTTAGGGACTTCTGGTGTCGGGCCACAAAATCCGCAAGGTCCTGTTTCCGGTAAACGTTCACCAATTGAACAACATAGTTGCTCGGATTCTGTGCCTGCAGCCAGGAGGCGTCGTGCAGAGACCCCAGATCAATTGTGGTACCGGGCAACGGCACATCATCGGCATAGATACGTTCCTTGATTACCTCAAGCTCCGTCTTGACCTGTTCACCCATTGTCAGCAGCCGACCGTCCAGGTTCCCGACCTCCTGCGACAGACTGCCGTATTCCTTCTGCAGGGATTTGGATTCCGTGAACCCGGCGTCAATTTGTTCCTGGAGCACTCCCACACTCTGCTGGACTTCAGCTATTCCAGACTGGTTGGATTCGATCCTGTCGATCCGGCCCATGACATTGGCACGAAGATCTGATATCTCTCCGCTGACGTCGGAACCCATACCTTCGGTTGTGGACACACCCGTCCATGAAGTGGTGCCTATTGCAACGGCCAGTGCAAGGATGGCGCCACCGGATGCCCAGGCGGCCCACTTGAACTGATGTGCCTGCTGTTCGGTACGGCCTTTAAGAAGATCCGTATCTTCGAGCAGTTTACGGCTGGTACCCTCCAGTGCCTTCTGCTTGGGCTCCAGCAATTTGACCCGATCCCTGATGGCCTCGGTTTCCTGTTTGAGCAGTTCGTCCGTTTCCTCCAGTGCCTTTGAGCGGATCTCCAGGGCCTCTGATCTTGATTCCAATCTTCCGACAGCTGTCTCTGTATAGCGAGCCTGGGAGGTCAGGGAATTCAATTCCGTCCCCGCCTTGTCGGCTCGATCAGCGAGTTCAGTGAGGTTTTCCCCATGTATTGCGATTTTTGCCTGCAGGTTCTCGTCGAGTCCCTTCAGCGATGAGGTGATGGAAGCAGCCGTGGAATAGATTTGCTGGGATCTGGAATCCAGTACATCCAGGCGGGCGTTGGTTGCGGTGTTCCTGTTCGTGAAATGATCAAAGTGGCTTTTCAGCTGCTCTTTAGTCCAGGCATTTGCCGAATCCGATTCGCTTGATATCAACGTGACGTTATCTTCGTTGTCATCTGCAATAGATGGGGTTTGTAGCATGTGGTTTGGCTCCGTTGATGGGATTGACCTTCGATGAGCACAACACTTAGCGGCGGTTTTCAGGACTGCTTTAATCAAGAGATATCTAAATATGCTTATATGTTTTATTAGAGTCCATCCAATTTACGTAAAGAAAACAGCATCACGACCGATACTCGAAGATCGAAGATAGTGCTTTTTTAAACTATGATAATTTGATTATCGGAAGATATTGGAGCATCAACCATGCAGCGAATCCTCGGACATTTCCTACTCTCAGCGTTGTTCACTCCCATATTGATCGCATGCGGTGGTGAATCCGATCCACCTCCCGGTCAGAGTGCCATCATGAAGTCACATCAGATCCAGGCGCTGAAAGATGCCCAGAGCTTATCCAAGGATGTCGAAGAGAGTACGAGAATTAAAGAGGAGCGTATGAGAGCACTGGACAGTCAGTAATGAGGAGATTTTCCGATAAGGGAGTTTGGGAGATTTAAAGGTAAAGCCCGGGTCCATTGAGCCTGTATCTTCCCGCGAATAAAAAACCCCGCCATGATTTTCCATGGCGGGGTTTTTTGCAGGAGGTTTAAGATCAGAGTCGGTGCAGCATGGATACCCGGTCACTGCCTTTGACCGATTCGAGCATCTGCAGATCTTTGCTCAACTGATCAAGGTCGCCCGTTATAGTCTCGAGCTCATCTTGCGACTTTTGATACTGCAGGGTTCTGTAGGCTCCATAGGCCAGTCCACCCGGCATGACCACAGTGATAATGACATCCCTGGTGGTGTTGCTTTCGTCCTCGGCCACTTTTTCGTTTAATTCGGTTTGCCGCACCAGTAATTCGCTTCTTAATGTGCGAACCTGGTTCATCAGTTCACTCGGAGCGGTTGCAGGTACTCTGGCAACAAGGCCGTTCCCGCAGTCGATCGTCGACATTTCCGAAAAGTTTCCGGTTGCGTCGGTATCATAAGCATACGCACCAAGGGAGAACAGGGCTAAAACGGCAGTGATGGTATAGCGCAGAATGTACATCGGGGGACCTCCAGCATTCAGCTTCAAGCTTTCGATTCGCGTACATCCTAATAGCGGCGAAAAGGCATAAATATTGAGGACCATCCAGTGAGGATTGTGAGATGTGCCGCATTTTCCGTGATCCAGTCATTGCATTCCCGAATGGTTAAAATAATTCCTCTTGCATGGGATTTTCCATCTGTTGATTCAGGTGTTTTTTTCGCATTGCGGTACTTATAAAGTCACCTCCAACCAGTTCATTAAAAGTTAGCTCTTCCCCTGTCTGATCAAGCAAATAGATTGCCGTTGTAGGGCCGAATTTATTCGGCCAACAGCCATCATTCCTCCAGGTTGTGATGCCTGATCATTTGTATTGGTTGATTTAAGCTGAGCTTTGGTCGAATGAATTCGACCCTACATCTTGTTCCTCAAGCTTTGGTCGAATGAATTCGACCCTACGGTTCTGCTCTTCGTCGGGCATGGCCCCGCCTGTACGGGGTACATTAGAGGGGGTGTAACAAATTAAATGGTTACATCCGGATCATTGAGGAGACAAAGTCTTGTAACTGTTTAATTAGGCTTCAAAAAATGAAATCTTTGAAAACGCCGACCCCTATTGACCATTCATTTTGTTACACACCCCAGGGAAGAACCTTCTTATCTCTTCTCCAGTGCATCCCTCTGATTTCGTTGGCATAAACCGGCTTCAGGCGGTTTGGTACGTTTACTGCATTAAGTAAGGCAGACCATCGGAAAGAGCCTGGCGGGCATTCAGTCATCCTCAGAGTCTGGTGGATTAACCCTGAATTGAAGTTTCAGTTTCGTGAGGGGATTGAGCATCCATAGTGTCGCAACGGATCCAACCGTCTCATGTGAAAGGAGTGTATTCGATGAAGTATCAAAAGCTGGTCAATGAACTCAACAATCTCCTGGACTCCGCAACCAGAGAAAGTCAGAAGCAGCAGGGAAAGGTGCAAGCCTACCTGGAGCAGTTCAAGGCAGAGGAGAAAGCCCTGCAGAGAAAAATGCAGAAAGAAAACGACGAGGTCGGTCGTGAAAAGCTGGAAAGAAAACTGAGTACGGTCAGACAGGCATACGCCATCCTGGGTCATTGATTTGTCGTCCCGTACCCGATTATTGCTGATTCAACAGTCAAGGAGACTGAAATGGTAACCGCAGTCGATAAGAGAGAAGCACAATCGCCGATAGGCCTGCTTTTCAGACCTGCACTGTTTGTTCTGGGTATGATTTCCCTGGTGGGGTTGCTCAGTCTAATTTGATGGCATGGAAACGGGGTTGCCCTGATAAAACAGTTTCAGATGCTGTTTGCAGGCAACCCAGCATATTGAAGGGCGGGTATTGCCGAACCCGAGCGCTCCTGTTGCAATGAACAAGTGTATCCCGGCAAGTTCTCAGGCATTGAGAATGTACTCCCATTTGGAACTGCCCCGGGAAACGGAAACCTCCCATTGACTGGATTCTGTTTCCCTGATCAGGATGATCGTGTCCTCTTCGGATTTTCCCCAGACGACCACGCTGCTTAGATATTCCAGATCAGCGCCCATAAAGCCGAAGTAGAATCTCTTCCAGAACTTCAAATCCAAGCCGTCATGAAGGGGTTCGCCCAGATGTTCAATGAGTTCTTTTTTTTGTGTCCTGGCAAACCGCAGTGCCCCCTCCTGTGTTGAAGTTGCCACAGTGATTTTCAGTTCGGTCAGTTTTTCCTTCTCGCAGTGATACAAAATAACGGCCTTCTCCCCACCTTGGGTACCTTGATATCTCATCATGCCTGTCGAATAGTCGATGGATGATTGAAGGGAACCCAGGCGCTTTTCAATCTCCGGTACCTTGTCGCAGCGCATCCCCGGCCGTACATCTACCAGACGCTGATCGGCATGGGCCGCTTCTATCGTGATCCACAAGAGCAAGGTGAGAAGGATTTTATTCATAGACATCCAATGGCGGTTACAGGAATACATGGTCGACCAGTCAGGTCGTCGAGTACAAGGGAGAATTCCGGTTGCCTGTTCATAGGCGACCCGAGATGCTATTCATGGCCGTTTTCCTTTGCCGGGCAGCCCGGTTCGCTTTATGAGGAGAAAAAAAATCCCGGCGCGGGCCGGGATGATTCTAAGGAGGATATGACTGTTAAGCAGGAGATGGTCTCATCTCCTGTATTACTCAGGACATAGAACATGCCATATACCGAAACCACTCTTCTATCAATACGTTAGAGATTTTATACTGTTTTAACAGCGCCTATTCGGCACCATTGTTGCGCATAATCGCCGTATTGAGCCCCCGCTACTGCTACCGCTTCTTTTTGAGTTCTTTCATTTTTTCTATCATATCTTCCAGTTCTTCCGCTTCCTCGGTCATCTCGTCGGCCATCTCCACCTCTGCCTCGCTGAAGTTGGATGTGGTCGGTATATCCATCTCCACCTCTTCAACGATAACCGTGTCCCCGTCTCCTGCCTTTTTCAGCTTTTTCTCCAGTTTATCCATTCGCGCATGGAGTTTCTTGATCTGCTTATTGATTTTCTTGACTTCTTTGCTCACTTTTACCGCCATTTTTCTCTCCTGGAATCATTGGGATAACTGGGATGACTGATAGCATCACGGTATACGCTGCCAATTCAGGTCACTTTAATACCGCTCAGCCGGAAATGTTACGAATTCCGTTCGCCCAATTGTATATCAATCCCTTGTGGGCAAAAAGGCTGTGTAGCCTATTTGCCTGGTATACCCCGTCACCAGCCCTTTAACGTTCATGCCGGAATACCCGCCCGGTTCAATGCCTCCACCATGTGTCGGCGGTGATTCGGATGCTTGTAGGGGAAACTTCGTTGAAACACGGAAAGTGAGTAATCGGGGTGCATTTCAACGGCTCGCCGGGCGGTAACCCACAGCCGGCCGGCGGGGACATGGTGTAGAATTCAGGTCTGATGGCTATCAGATCCGTATCCTTTTTGCTGTTGGTCCTGCCGCTCCTGTCCGCTCCCTGGTGCCAGGCGTCCAGTGGGGCGCAGAGCCGCGACTTTCCGTGGTCAGGTGGAGATGAGATCTCCACGGTGGTTTATCCCGGGGCGGGAAAACAGCTGCTGCTTATGCTGCCTTCCGAACGCGGCGTATCCCCGCGTCAGGCGCCCCTTGCCGAGGGTTTTGCCCGGCAGGGCGTGGAGACCTGGGTGGTGGATCTGCATGGCACCCTGTTCCTACCCCCGGGAACCGGAAGTCTCAGGGACGTGCCTGCAGATATGATGGCGGAACTGGTCCAATATGCTGTGGCAACGGGAAAGCAGGTTTACCTCATGGCCACAGGTCGCAGTGCGGCCCTGGCGCTGAAAGCCGCGCGTCAGTGGCAGATGGACCACCCGCGTCAGGCTGGGCTGGGCGGCATGATACTGTTTCACCCGGATCTTTATCGTCTGACGCCGCAAGGTGGCACGGCGCCGGAGTTTCTGCCTGTCACGGACGCCACCAATCTCCCCATCTATCTTTTTCAGCCGATGAACGCATCGGCGCGCTGGCATCTGAATGAATTGGTGGAACGCCTGCAGAAAGGTGGAAGTGATGTGTTGGTGCAGCGTCTCCAGGACGTGGGGAACGGCTTCCATCTGCGCCCCCACTACAGTGATTTGGAGGAGGAAACGAGCGCCCGCCTGCCGTCACTGATCAAACAGGCGATGAGACTGCTTGAGCCATACGCGCGTCCCCGTGAAGCGATTGACCTCAGTTTGAAAAGTGAGGCCGGTGCAGGTGGATCGACTCTGGGGGCCGGCGCGGAGCTCAGGCGTTTTTCCGGTATATCCGATGCGCCGCCGTTGCGGCTGACAGACCTCAGGGGTATCGAATACGATTTGGCTAAATACCGGGGACAAGTGGTGCTGGTTAATTTCTGGGCCACCTGGTGTCCACCCTGTGTCGAGGAGATTCCCTCCCTGCAGCGATTAGCGGAACGCCAGGCGGGAAAGGCGTTCAGGGTACTTACCGTGGATGTGGGCGAAGACGCGGCAACGGTACGGGCATTTATGGACCAGTTTAAAGTGGATTTTCCGGTTTTGATGGATCCGGATGGAACGGCAGTGCGCCAGTGGCGCGTCTATGCATTTCCCACCAGTTTCGTGATCGATCGTTCGGGTGTTGTTCGCTACTCCCTGTTCGGTGCATTGGAATGGGATGCACCGGAAGTCGTGGCGCGTATCGAAGAATTGCTGCGGGAGCAATGAGGAGGATAATCACCCCATGCCTGTCCAACGCTTCTCCGCCGCACGTCTCTCCGATTTCTGCACAAGCGCCTATTCGGCTCTGGGTCTTCCCGGAGACGATGCAGGGCTCCTTGCGGATTCACTGGTTCAGGCGGATCTCTGGGGGCATCAGTCCCACGGCGTGATGCGCACCTTCTGGTACGGGAAACGTATTCAGTCGGGGGCCGTGAAAGCCGTCAGTACCCCCGAAATCGTTCTCGATGGCGGCGCGATCGCCGTCATGGATGGGAATGACGGTATCGGCCAGGTGATAACCGCACTTGCGATGCAGGAGGCGATCGAACGCTCCAGGAAGCATGGCATAGGGGCGGTGGCGGTGCGCAACTCAGGACATTTCGGCACGGCCATGTACTTTACCCGGATGGCTGCCAATGCGGGATGCATAGGTTTCCTGTCAACGAATGCCAGTCCCGCGATGGCGCCCTTGGGTGGCCGCAGCAAACTGATTGGCACCAATCCCTGGTCCATTGCCGCACCGGCCGGACAGTACCCGCCCATGATGCTGGACATTGCCAATACTGCCGTGGCGCGCGGGAAGCTCTATGTCGCCGGAAAAAAAGGTGAGGCGATTCCCGAGGGATGGGCTATAGATGAGGAAGGCAGGCCGACCACCGATCCGGCTATGGGAATCGCGGGAAACATACTGCCCATGGCAGGCCATAAGGGGTACGCCGTTGCCGCCATGATGGATGTGTTGTCGGGAATTCTAAGCGGCAGCCGGTTTGCCGACGGGGTGATCGGGCCCTATATGGCGGAGGGCCGGAGTGGTGTGGGCCACTTCGCGATGGTTCTGAATATCGAGGCGTTTCGCCCGCTCGAGGATTTCATTGCCGATACGGAGAGCCTGATCGAGAGAATCAAGCGCACCCCGTTGGCTGCCGAAGCGGAAGAGGTTTTTTACCCGGGCGAGCCTGAAGCCCGCGCGGAGGAGCACCACCGGGCCGTTGGGATAGAAATCCCCGGGGAGACGCTTGCCGAACTCGATGCGGGGGCCAGGGCGTTGGGGATAACACCTCTAACTCCTTCTCCCTGAGGGAGAAGGGACCCATAACTATTCCCGTGCCATGGCCCGTCGCCATCGGGCCAGAAACTCACGCCGCTTCATTTTGTCCAGATACACCAGCAGCCCCGGCCCCAGACGGATCGGAATCAGGGGGCCCTGGGCCGCCTGGCGCAGGTTGGCAGCCGTGGCCTCGCCCTGAATATCGTCTCTCAGGGAGTAAAGGGAGGCAGCATTGGCAATCAGTTTCTGCCCCTCCCGGGACAGGAGAAAATCGATGAACAGGCCAGCAGCCTCCGGGTTGCGTGCCGTGCGGGAGATCAAGGCGATGCGTGACATCACCAGGCAGTAATCACTGGGTATGGTGATGGCCAGGTCGGGATTCTCACGCACGCGGGCCCTGGCATAGGAGCCAAGCACGTTATAGGCGATCAATGCCTCGCCCGACGAGACCTTGTCGATCATGGTGGCTGAACTGGTCTCGAGTCCCACCCGCATGTCGCCGAGACTGCGCGCCAGGTACCAGAAATCTTCGGACTGGATGGCATCATGGGTGCCGAAAAGATAACCCAGGCCGCTTCGCTCCGGATCGTAGGTCACAATCCGGTTGCGCAGGTAACCCACATCGAACGTCAGACTCTGGGCCAGGTCGAACCTTGTGGTTACTTCGGCCAACTGGGGTACCAGCGCCTTGTTGTAGACCATGACCGCCGGTTCATAGGTGAACCCGAAGGCCTGGTTGCGCCAATTGGCCCAGTCGGGCAGCGTATCGGTTTCCACAGAGCTGTGATTGGCCGCGTAACCATCGTTGACCAGCTTGATCTGCAGATCCATGGCGGAACTGAGCAACAGATCACCTGTCGGTTTGCCGTCATCCATTTCCGAGGATGCGCGGCGATAGATATCCAGCGTGTCCAGCAGGTGGTATTCGATCCGCACGTTAGGATGCAGGCGCTGGAAGGCATTAAGCAGATGCACCATACGCTCGGTATCTGTCGAACTGTAGATGACCAGGGTTTGCGGGTCGGCCACCTCCGATTCGAAAGCCACCAGCTCCGCAAGGGCCGGCGATAAAAAGCTGACGGTTGCGGCTAGAGCGATCAGCCAGCGCATTTTATTACCCCAATGCATTGTCGCCCTTCCATTAACTCCCTCTCCCTCTGGGAGACGACTCCAGGGACGGAGGAGGTGGGGCGGTGCAGGATGCCAAAGCCGAGGGTTGGGGTGAGGGCATTATCAATGGCCCCGATATCTGAGAACTCAGAAATTCGATACGCACCCTTAGACCTCCGGTTGGAGCTTCTTCCAGTGTCACCCGAGCGCCATGGCTCGCGGCAATCTCCTGCACGATGGCCAACCCGAGACCGCAGCCTTCCGTCTCCGACTCCTGCAACCGGACGAAACGCTCAAACACCAGTTCCCGTTTATCTGCCGGAATGCCGGGTCCATCGTCATCCACGGTAATAATTGTGGCTTCGTTCTGGTCAATACGAAGGGTCACCACCGCCCCGGTGGGCGTATAACGCAGCGCATTGTCGATCAGGTTCATGATCATCTCCCCCAACAGGGTGGCATCGCCGCGCAGGGGAGCGCTGTCTGCACCCTCGAAGCCCAGGTCGATGTCCCTGGCGAGCGCTTGCGGTGTCATGGCAGACACCGCCTCCCGTGTTATCCGGGAAAGATCCACATTGCCGAGTCCACCCGGCGATTCCACGGCCCGGGCATGACTGAGCAGCTGTTTCGCCAACCGACTGGTCCGCCGGACACTGGTATTGATCTTGTCGAGGGAGTCCAGAATGGTGTTGGGGTCTTTCTCCCGAAGGGCTATTTCTGTCTGCACTTGAAGTCCCGCCAACGGTGTCTTGAGCTGGTGGGATGCGTCGCTGATGAAGCGCCGCATCGCATTCAATCCGTTGTCGATACGCATCAGCATGCTGTTTACCGCCCCGACCAGGGGCTTGAACTCCTTAGGCACATCGTGCAGCACCGGGCGCACGTCATCCGGGGAGCGACGTCCCAGGGCTTCGCGGAGGTGGTCCAGGGGCCGGAGGCCGAGGCTGATGCCCAGCCAGGCGGCGAAGCCGCCCGAGACTGCGATTACCAGGGTCCAGATTACGCTTTGATTCAACAGGCTGAGGGCCAACGCCTCGCGCTCCCCCCGCGTCTGGGCAACGCGGATCGTGGCGAAGCCGCTAAGGTTGTTGCCGATGACGAAGGTACGCAGGGAAACCACGCGCACCTGTGCTCCCCTGTAGACCGCATCGTAGAAGTAGGGGTTCGGTGCACCGCGCCGGCCGGTTGACTCCGGCGGCAGGGGCAGGTCTTCATAGCCCGTAATCGCCTGGCCATCGGGGGCCGAGACGCTATAGAAGACCCGGTCCTGGGCCGTTGAGGCAAGCATTTGCAACGCGGCATAGGGGATGTCCACCCACACACCTTCCTCCCTCACGGCCGTCCGCTCGGCGATGGCCGAGGCTGAAGCCAGCAGCACCCGGTCGTAGGCGCTGTCCACCGCCTCCCGATTGCCGTAGTAACTGGTGATAAGGTTTGCGGCGAACACCAGGGCCATGCCGGCGAACAGCCAGCCCAGAACCCGGCGGCGGATCGACCAGGTGTGCGGTGTCCGGATGGTCACTCGAGGATGTACCCGATGCCGCGCACAACCCGTATGCCGACACCCGCGGGTTCCAGCTTCTTGCGCAGCCGGCTGATGTAGATCTCCACCGCAGAAGGGCTAGGCTCGTCGTCGAATTCCGAGATATGGTCGATGATCTGTTCCTTGTTCAGAATGCGTCCCCGGCCTGTCATGAGCGCTTCCAGAATATGGAATTCCCGGCGCGGCAGGTCCAGGGGCTCCAAATCGATAAAGGCCCGGTGCGCCGTCAGATCCAGGTTCAATCTGCCGCAGCTCAAACGCTGAAGTCCGCTGCCATGACTGCGCCGGATCAGGGCCCGCACCCGGGCGTCGAACTCGCCCAGCTCGAAAGGCTTGGTCAGATAGTCGTCGGCCCCCAGATCCAGGCCATGGATGCGGTCCCTCACATCGGAACGGGCGGTGATGATGAGCACCGGTGTCTGCTTTTTCTGATCACGCAGATCGCGCAGCAATTCAAGGCCATCCAGCTTGGGCAGGGTTAGATCCAGTATCACCAGATCGAAGTCGTAAGTTCGCAAAATGGCCCTGGCTTCGATGCCGTCGCCGGACCAGTCCACTGCATAATCCGCCTGTTTCAAGGCGCGCACCAGCCCATCGGCAAGGATGGTATCGTCTTCGATCAGGAGAACGCGCATGGCTGTTTTTCCATCGGTTCCATATAAATTCCCTCTCCCCGGGGGAGAGAGTTGGGGTGAGGGGATTAATCTTACCTTATCCCCTCATCCTAACCTTCTCCCCCAGGGAGAAGGAACACATTGTTTGGATATTTCACGTTTCGATAAATATGTAGTTGTGATGAATGTGCTATTTTCGAATATTACCTTGTTATCCAATAACATTTATTCGGCAGCAGCGAGATTGAGTCTTATCGAAACATGAAGGGTTGACGAAGGCTTGCCGGCGTATCTTTGGAGGCGAACCAAAAGAAACATCTGCCATTTTCAGGAGGAGAACAACCATGAATCTGACCAGTACCTTGCGAAAGGTATCAATAGCCGCGGGTGTCGCGGGCCTGTTGGTGTTTGGCGGCACCGCAGTGGCGGCGGACATCGCGAAGATCCGCTTTCTTATCCCCGGCGGCGCCGGCGGCGGCTGGGACGGCACCGCACGCGGAACCGGTGAAGCCTTGACGAAGGCCGGAATCGTCGGTACGGCGTCATACGAAAACATGTCCGGGGGTGGCGGCGGCAAGGCCATCGGCTACCTGATCGAAAATGCGGCCTCCAGCCAGGACACCCTGATGGTGAACTC